>JAJAYG010000441.1 GCA_026786335.1 Chitinophagales bacterium
CCTCCTGCTCCGCCGGGAGGCACTGCAGGATTCTCGCAAGATTTTGATTTGGCAGGTTACAAATTTGATCTCACCGGATTAGCCGGTAATGATCACAATACTTTTTTCAGTCACTTGGTTGCGAGCATAGATTCAACAGGCGATGTGGTTACCATTTCGAAGGGTGACAGCATTTTTATCAGTTATGAATTGAAAGACCTTGTGCCTGATTACATCAATGGATATGTTGGTCAGCAGATTGTAAATGTGGGACCTGAAGAAAGTGCATTCGATGCATTGCAGCGTATTACAGGCGGCGGTATTTCATTGGAAGATGTGGATGTAAACCTAACCATAAGAAATGAGATAGGAGTGCAGGGAAGAATTAATCTATACAATCTTACTTCCATCAATTCAAAAACGGGAAGCACCGTTGCGCTCACCTGGAATCAATTGAATCAGCCGTTGAATATTCCTGCGGCAACAGATAATCCGCTCACTGAATCTTACACTTCTTTTCTGTTGAACAATACCAATTCAAACATTCAGCAATTGGTTTCTAACCTGCCCGACAAGTTGCAATACCAACTCGATCTTTTTTTAAATCCTTATGGCAACACTTCTAACTATAATGATTTCGCTTACGACTCAAGTGAGTTGAATGTTGATTTGGATCTTTCGATTCCGCTTTCATTTGTTGCAACCGATTTAACATTGGTTGACACGCTGGATTTTTCATTGGGTGTTGCTGAACCCGGTGATGCGCAAATAAAAGACGGCACTTTTAATTTGATTGTGTACAATGGTTTCCCCATAAGTGCTCAGCCGCAATTGTATTTGTATGATGATGATTTCAACCTGATTGATTCATTGTTTCTATCAACACAAACAGTTGCAGCCGGTGAATTGAATGATCAATGCTTGGTTGCTGCAAAAACGAAATCGGTGGTAACCGCTGCTATTGATGAAAATAAAATGGCTCGCCTGCGCTATGCCACAAAAGCAATTTTGCATGCGAAGTTTAATACTGCTCAACATCCCATGTGCGATTATGTAAAAATCTACAACACATACACCATGGATGTGCAACTCACAGGATTGTTCACCTTCTTTACCGGCTATTGATTTGGATATGATGAACAAGTGTGCGGTGTTTTTTTTCTTCCTAATTTTAAATTTTATTTCTGCATCAGCACAGAATAATGATTCGCTTTCTTCAAAAAAGATTTTGTTATTGGGTTGGAATGAAATGAAGTTTTCTTCCAACAATGGTTATGAGAATAATTTCTCGGGAATGTTCAATCATGAGTTGGAAGTGTCGGGAAGCGGCGTTGATCATTCTTCTTCACTCATTTTACCATTCAGTGCTTCGCTCATAACAAAAGATTTTTTAGATGAGGAGAAAAAGCAAGATGCATCCAACGGCTTGCACGATTTTAATGTGCTCGAACTGGGTTACAATTTTAATTTCAGTTATCGGTGGATGACAGATAAATTTCTATATCACGATCTCGCAGTTTATGCGTTTAGTTACAACTTTGGTTTGTACTCCAACACCAAATTCACTCACGATCTCTTCAATACCATTTTCTTTGGCAATGCCATGTATGCCGGGCAAACTGCAGATTTTAGTAAATCAAGCAACTACGATTTTCAGTATGATAAAATAAGTTTTAGTGCACAGAAAAAAATTACTACTCTGGAATCTACGTGGGAATTTGGTACAGGAATTTCCATTTTGGGTGTTCATAGTTTAACCAAGTTTGATGTGCCACGCGGTTCACTTTTTACAGAACAGAATGGAGAATATTTGGATGCCGATTTTAATTATGAATACCTAACTTCAGATTCAACTAATCATGGTAATTTTCAAATAGATGGCGTGGGTGCTGCGCTTGATTTTCAGTTCTCATCTCTGTCAAAAAATCAACAGACAAGGTGGAGTTTTTATTTAAATGATTTTGGTTTTGCAAACTGGAATAAAAATGCAAGAACCTATTCGGCCGACAGCAGTATTCATTTTCAAGGAATAGAAGTAATTGATCTTCTTTCACCCGATGATTCATCCTCCATCAATTTTAATGTTGATTCACTTTTGAAAAATACCGGTGGGAAATTGGAAACCGGTTCGCGGTCAACATTGCTGCCTTATTGTATTGCATTGGTATTTCAACATTCAGTATCACAAAAAATAATTTTAAATGCCGGCATCAGCTATCGGCCGGTTGTTGATTTGATCCCATTCATTTTTGTTAAACCACAGTGGGTGATCAATTCCACTTTTCAAATTGCAGGTACTATTTCTTACGGAGGAACAGCGTCTTATGCATTGGGTGCCGATGCTTATTTGAACATGAATGATCGGTTGAAATTAAATTTGGGATCAGATAATATTCTTGGAATCTTCATTCCCAAACAAACAACATCAACTTCTTTATTTTTACGAATGAGATATTTATTCTAACTAACTACTTAATTTACCTATGAAAAAAGTTTTGCTTGCATTGTTTTTTATTTCACCTGCTCTTGCTTTTGCTCAAGGGGCATTACCTCAAATTGAAGTTTTTGTTTATGATACATTAAGAACTTTCGATTCAAAAACGCCCAATGATCAGTACTTAAAAATTTACAGCAAGAGCGGGAAGATTTATAAAATGGGCAGGCAACTGAATGGAAAAAAAGAAGGCCTGTGGAAAGTGTATTACGAGAGCGGAATGCTGAGCAACGTAACCGAATACCATGAAGATACTCCCAATGGAATGTCGCTGGCATTTGATGTTACTGGTTATTTATCAAAAGAACTTACAATGAAGAATGGTGTGATCGAAGGATTAACACATGAATATTTGCGCAATGGTGTAATGAAGTCGGAGGAAAATTATAAGAACGGAGTGCTCAATGGCTGGAGGCGCTCATTCGGCCTCGATGGAAAGTTGCAGGAAGAAGGCCAATGGAAAAACGGAAAGCGCGACAGTATCAATCGATGGGCTTACCCAAGCGGAAAATTGTATGTGGAGTATTCTTATAAAGATGGAAGCATTACCGGATCTGCGAAAACTTATTGGGAAAATGACAAAGTAAAATCATCGGGGGATTTTTTAGATGGTTATGAAGAAGGAATCTGGAAAGAGTTTTTTGAAAACGGAAACCTGAATGCCCAAGGAAAATATTTGCATGGAAAGAAAACCGGCATTTGGAAAATTTATTTAGATGATGGAACAACGATGGAGAAAACACAGGAGTATGATGCAACAGGAAATATAATTAAGAAAACAATGAAGACAGCGGCTAAAAAGTAACATGCCATCAAAGATTTTTTTTCAACACAAATCAATTTCAAATTATGAAAAATATGCTACTCATTCTTTTTTCAATACCAATTATTTCATGTGCGCAAATTACCATTAGTGATACCGATATGCCC
>JAJAYG010000442.1 GCA_026786335.1 Chitinophagales bacterium
CGCATGAATCCCGAAACAATTTTAGTTCTGCTTACTTGTAAAATTTTTCAGCAAAATTTTTTATTAAAACTCATCAAGATACCTTAACCCTGTCAGCGGTTTTTTAAACCCTGATAGTGGTTATCTTACAATTTCAATTTCGCCTAAAACTTTCTTTAACGGCCTCACCCCCGGGCCCCCGCCGCAGGGGGGGGGGGGGGGGGGGCGGGATCCCGGAACAAATTTTTTTTCGGTATTCATCCCACCCCCCCCCCTCTCCTTGGGCGGGGGGCCGGGGGTGAGGCCGTTAAAGAAAGTTTTAGGGAAAATTGAAATTGTAAGATAACCACTATCAGGGTTGAAAAAACCGCTGACAGGGTTAAGGTATCTTGATGAGTTTTAATGAAAAATTTTGCTGAAAAATTTTACAAGTAAGCAGAACTAAAATTGTTTCGGGATTCATGCGACAGCCACCCCTCTCCTTCGGAGAGGGGCCGGGGGTGAGGCCGTTAAAGAAAGTTTTAGGGGAAATTGAAATTGTAAAATAACCACTATCAGGGTTAAAAAACCGCTGACAGGGTTAAGTCTTTGAAGCGTTTAAGAATAAGTTTTTTTAGAAACAAAGGAAGTCATGCGACAGCCACCCCTCTCCTTCGGAGAGGGGACGGGGGTGAGGCCGTTAAAGAAAATATTTTTCTAATAAGAGTTATGATTCAATATAACCATTGTCAGGGTTGAAAAAACCGCTGACAGGGTTACGGTTGGTTATCTATGGTGAGCACTAAATTATTTTGTTCGAAGTCACGAAAGCTTCTGATACGCCTTCAACCATCTGTCCGGCATTTCTTCTTTGCATGCCATCAAATAATCATTGTAAGAGCAAGGGATGATGTGGAATTTTTTCTGATTGCGTGGCTTGCTTGCAGTCGGAACTTCTAACCACCAGCGATCACTGATTTTACTCTTCCAGAAATTCATTTCATATTTATTCTCTTTAAACTGCACGGTGTACTTTAAATAGTTTGCATCTTTCTCTTTCGGGAAATCATGTTTTCTGTTTACAAAGCCATCAATAAAATACCAGATGATCTGCGCAGCTAATTTCACACTCTGATCGCGGTTATCATAAGCGAGATTGCAACCATACAAACCAAACGATTCCAAAAATTCACTCTGCCCTGCATAGCGTGCGAGCTGACAAGCTTCTTCACCAAACAAACCATTTGGTGATGAGTTGTAATTACCCGGCGAGTCGCCAAAGCGAATGGCATTCATATCAAAACTGCAGAGGTGTGTGTTGCGCATTACAGGTTCAATATCTTGTATGTCGGCTCTCACTTTGCCGAGACGATAAGTTTCGAAATGCATTTTGTCAATGGTCTCTAACATTTTTGGTGAGATCAAATGCGTTTGAAAAGCCACCACATTAAAGTTGAAAAGAAAACTGGGTTCTGCTGCAAAAATTCTTACCAGAAAATTTTCATCAGTAATTTCATCATCACCTTCGCGCAGATCGAGTGTGCCATCAATCACTGTTACATTAATATTTTTATTAAGATCGTGATAGGCACCGTATTGCGCATAAGTGAGATCGTGACTGCCGCCAATGATCACCGTAACAATTTTCATTCGCAATAATTCACCAATCACATTGCTTAATGCAATCTGCGAATCTTTTAAAGTTGCGCCCGGCTCCACATTGCCGAGGTCAGCAATTTTTAAATCGGTATTAAACTTTGCTAACTGTAAAAGTTGTTTTCTTATTTCATCGGGCGAAGTGGCCGAGCCAACATTTTGCACTGAGCCACGGTCTTCTTTAATGCCGATAATTGCGAGTGAAATACCTTCGAGATTATCGGGTAATAAAAAAGGAGAAATTAATTGTTGTCCAAACTGATGCGCCGAATATGCTTCGGTGTCATAAATATATTCATCGGGCTGTTGTAAAAATTCCTCCATCATAGATCAATGCGTTTGCTGTAAAAATAAATTTGTGTAAGTGCAAAGAAGAATATTGGCAACTAAGGTTTTGCGTGAAGCAATTGTTATTTGTCCACAAAAGTGAATAGCAAATAAAAATAGATTTTCAGCGATGTTATTCTTCCGCGGAATAATTCTAAAACGAATAACATGGTAGATTGTATTTCTTGATAACACCCTTGAAACGTGCAGAGGAAAGCATCAAAGATCTTTTTGGCTCCATCACTTTTTTTTGGATTCACCATTTACTGTGGGCGATCTTGTGAAAGTGGGAGAGGTGGAAAGAACAGTTGAAACAGTTGGTTTCAGAAGCACGCGAACTAGAACCAACGATCATTCATTGGTGACGATGCCTAACAAAAGCAATTTTAGAAGAGTGATAATGCTCATTGGATTGAAGGATGAAACTACCATGGAGCAAATGAAGGAAATTATTGATTAGATGAAAATTTATTTACGAGCAAAGCAAGGTGTAAATGCACAGCCTGTATTGTTGTGTTCGATCGTTTTGCGGAAAGATGATTGAATATTCTGGTGATCTGTTTTATTCCGTTTACCAATTGCGAAGAATATTTGAAAAGGAAAGGCGATCTCAATTTTAAGAACCTGGAAATTGTAATGAGCAACCGAGCAGATTTTGCTTTGGCTGCAAGAGAAATAAGAATTTCTGCTACCGATCTAAAGCAGATTAAAACCTGAGCGTTATTCTGTTTTAGATTTTTTGGGTTTATCAATCAGTAGCGATATTATTATTGAAAGCACCAGTACACTTAAAATTACTGCCAGCGAAACAAGTGTTGAAATATTGATATCGAAATAAGCAATCAGCATTTTTACCCCAATGAAAATGAGTATAAGAGAAATTCCTTCTTTCAAATAATCAAACTTGTTTGCTGCATGGCTTAGTAAATAAAACATAGCCCGCAATCCCATTACAGCAAAAATATTTGAGGTAATAATTACCAACCTGTCCTGTGAAATTGCAAACACAGCAGGAATTGAATCGAGCGCAAAGACCAAATCGGTTGAAGCAATGATAGCAATTACCACAAAGAGAATACTAAGATAAGTTTTTCCATTGCGCCTGAGTGTAAAATTTCCGTCTGCTTCATTATCTAATATTCTGAAATTACTGCGCAGGAATTTGTAAATGATATTTTTTTCAGGGTCAAACTTATCATCTTCACCCGAGCGAAACATTTTAATGCCGGTGTAAATAAGTATGAAGCCGAAGATGTAAAGAAGCCAATGAAATTTTTCTACTACAACTATTCCTAACAAAATAAATATTACCCTGAAAAGAACAGCACCCATAATCCCGTAAAACAAAACCTTGTGCGTATACTTTTCCGAAACTTTAAAGTAGGAGAGGATGATGATGAAAACAAAAAGGTTATCTGCCGAAAGCGAGTACTCCATCAGGTAAGCAGTAAAATATTCAATGCCACGCTCATTTCCGTGATAAAAATAAACCAGCACACCATAGCAAAGCGCAATGCTTATCCAGCAAACAGATTGAATGAGGGCGCTTTTTACAC
>JAJAYG010000443.1 GCA_026786335.1 Chitinophagales bacterium
ATCCAAATGAAGCTACAGTTGCAGACAAAACAACCATTGATGCTCGCGGTACACCTGCAACACCTTTACTGGTAAGCATTAAAGTAAGAAGCATAATTATTTGCTGACCTATCTCGAGGTGAATACCTGCAGCTTGTGCAACAAAAATTGAAGCGAGAGAAAGGTAAAGTGTAGTTCCATCTAAGTTAAAACTGTATCCTGTAGGAAGAACGAAGGCAACGATTTTACGGGGCACGCCAAAAGCTTCCATGTTTTCCATGGCAATGGGCAATGCAGATTCTGAACTGGCAGTAGCAAAGGCAACTGTAACAGGTTCGCTTACAGCATTAAAAAATTTCTTTATCGAAATTCTGGCAATCAGCATTACTGGAAATAAAATCAAAAGAATGAATGCGGCCAGTGCTGCATAAAGAGTAAGTAGCAGTTTTAATAAATTTGAAAACACTTCGATACCAAATGTTGCAACCGTAAAACTGATTGCCCCAAACACTGCGAATGGGGCAAAATACATTACGATGTTTGTGAACTTAAACATCACTTCACCCAAACCTTCACAAAATTCGAGCACAGGTTTTTTCTTCCTTTCACTAACCATTGATAATCCTATTCCGAAAATAATACTAAACACTACAATTTGCAGAACCTGACCTTCGGCAATTGACTTGGCAATGTTCTCAGGAAAAATATGCAGAATAATATCGTGTGCATTTTGTGGTTTTGGTAATGCTTCGGGCACCATATTTTGCGGAAGCGGAACTCCTACACCCGCCTTTGAAATATTGATTGCTACAAGACCTATCAAAAGTGCAAAAGTTGTAATCAATTCAAAATATATAATTGATTTAATTCCCATTCTGCCAACCTGTTTTAAGTTAGCATGCCCGGCAATACCTGAAACCAGCGTTCCGAATAGCAATGGAGCAATAATGGTTTTAATAAGATGAAGAAATATTTCGCTTAGAATTTTTAGCTGTACTGCATAGGTTGGAAAATCGTAGCCAAATTCAAAACCTGCAACCAAAAAAATAAGAATCCATCCGGTTACACTTTTTCTTTGAAAGCCATGAACTAGTAAAACTGCAATGCATAAGTACCGCAATGTTGTTAGCACTTCAACAGGAATTACAGCAACGTTTTCAAGTTCTAAGAAATGAAGAAGAGCAGTGAGTCCAGATAAAATTCCAAAAAGCAAAAGAGATTTTTTCATGGTATGATGATCACGAATATAAGTGCAATTTTAAAACATGCCATTGGGAATTTTCTTAACAATGATCAGAATCATATTATTAAAATAATTTCAGCGTTATTTTGCACGGAAACAATTTGCATTTACAAAGTTTGCTATGAGTGAAATTTTTCTTTCTCAGGAAAATATTGAAACAAGTAATGTAATTCCTCATCCTGGTTCTGATGAGGAGCAGCGATTATACAAACTTATGCAGAACAAGTTTGCTAAGGAGTACAATAATATTTTCCCGAATATTTCTGCTGCAAAAACAATTGTGATTGTTCCAAGTTTAAGTGTAGATCAGGAAATACTTTCAAAGGTAAGTGGCTCAGTACACTATGAAGAAAGATTACTCTGTTTGCTGATGCTTTTAAGAATGCCACGTACACAAATTATCTATCTCACAAGTGTTCCTATAGATCCCGTAATTGTTGACTACTACCTGCATTTGTTGCCGGGAATTACCGGTTACCATGCAAGGCAACGATTAACAATGATGAGTTGCTTTGATGCTGCAGCAAAACCACTCACAGAAAAAATTTTAGAGCGACCTAGATTAATGGAGCGAATTAGAAAATTAATTCTTCCCGGTCATCCTGCACACATTGCTTGTTTCAACATGACGGCACTCGAGAGAACGCTTTCAATTCAATTACAATTGCCCGTTTATGGAATTGATCCTGACCTTCTGCATTTTGGAACCAAGAGCGGAAGCAGAAAAATATTTAAAGAATGTGGCCTTACTGTTCCCGAAGGTTTCGAAGATCTTTCTGATGAAACAGATATCGTTGAAGCACTAACAGAGTTAAAAATGAAAAATGCTTCGCTTGAAAAAGCTGTTGTAAAAATGAATGAAGGTTTTTCGGGTGAAGGAAATGCCGTATTTGATTTTAGTAATTCACCACAGAACGGAGCCCTGAAAAAATGGGTGAAAGGAAAATTGCGGGCGAAGCTGGAAATAGTTGCATCAGATCTGCAGTATGAATTATTTATAGAGAAGTTTAAATCAATGCAAGGAATTGTAGAAGAATTTATTCCAGGCAAAGAAAAAATGTCACCATCTGCACAATGCAGAATTGATCCGCTTGGCAAAGCAGAAGTATTATCAACGCACGATCAGGTATTGGGAGGCATTGAAGGGCAGGTATTTCTGGGAGCTAATTTTCCCGCACAACCAGCTTATGCAAAAGAGATTGGTTTAATGGGAAAAGAAATTGCCCACAAACTTCGGGACAATGGCGTGATCGGAAGATTCAGTGCAGATTTCATTTCAGTAAAAAAAGAAAACAAGTGGAAACATTATGCACTGGAATTAAATTTAAGAAAAGGAGGAACTACACATCCGTTCCTGATGTTGCAAGGATTGACTGTTGGAAACTACGATATCGAGAAAGGAGTGTACCTCACCGCTAACGGACAACCACGTTACTATTTCAGTTCAGATAACTTGAAGAGTGACAAATACATTGGACTAACGCCGCATGACTTAATTGATATTGCAATGTTTAACCGGTTGCAATATGATGGAAGTCTTCAACAGGGTGTAATGTTTCATTTAATAGGCGCACTCTCGCAGTATGGTAAACTCGGCGTAGTTTGTATTGGTGATACTGCAAGCCGTGCAAATGCTTTCTACAGAAGAACTGTGCAAGTATTAAACAGAGAAGGGAAACAATGATGAACTGATTCCGTTTAAGAAAAGCTGCCCATTGTCTGTTGATATACTCAATAAAGTAAACTCATAGATGAAATTGTTGGATTCACCGTAATGAATAATTGTAATAAAAAATAAGTCTTAATTTTATAGTCACAAAAATGATGATTTAAACAATCATGAACAGAGTAAATAAATTCTGCTTTTTGCTTTTGACATCAATATTGATTTTGGCTAACACCTATATCAAAGCTCAGGCTACATGGAGTACTGTTAATGGAATTGTGCTTGGTGGAGATTACTATCAGATTACCAAAAATCAAAATCATAAGAAGGGTGCTTTCTGGAATGTAGATATGATCGATCTCGATAAGCCATTCCAGCTTTATTTTAAATTTAATTTTGGAAACAGCAACAACGGCGCCGATGGAATTGCAATCGTGTTTCAAAAATCTCCTTCAGGAATTTATGCCATCGGTGATGATGGAGCTAACATGGGTTATGCCTCTTCAGGTACGCCGGTACTTTCTCCTTCAATCGATTTAGAATTTGATACTTATGATGATGGTGCCTGGCTATATAATGATATACCCGATGATCACTTAGCCATTAATTGGAATGGCAGCACTAACAATGTTCTGCATTGGGCTTCTCCTCTATTGCCCAATGGAGGAAACGTTGAAGACAATCTTTATCACATTGTTCATGTTACGTGGGAGCCTACAACTACCACAATGGAAATATATTATGAATGTACATTGATAAAAACTTTTGTGTGGGATTTAAAGAATTGGGGATTTGGCGGCGACAATCTTATTTACTACGGTGTTACAGCTGGCACCGGTTCAGCAGACAATGCTCATAACTTCTATGATCTTTATCACACAGCAGGCGCTGATTTAACAATTTGCCCCGGCGATCCTGTTACATTGGAGGCCAGTTCAAATTTTACTACTTATTCATGGTCACCTTCAGTTGGGTTGTCATGTACCAATTGCATCAACCCCGTTGCAGATCCTTCAATAGATACCAAGTATATATTTACCGGAACGGTTGGTTGCCTTACAATTACAGATACCGTTGACCTTACAACTTATTGCAATCCATTGCCTATTGAGTTGGTTTATTTTTCTGCAGCGTGCTCAAAACAAACTGTTGAATTGGATTGGTCAACAGCTTCGGAATTAAACAATGATTATTATGTGCTTGAAAGATCATCAGATAATTTACACTTTGCTTCTATCGGTACTGTAGATGCTGCGGGGAATTCTTCTTCTGCAAAAAATTATTCCTTTATCGATCAAAATCCATTAATGGGAGGGGCGTATTACAGACTGAAACAGGTTGACTTCAATGGCTCATCTACATTTTCAAAAGTGCAATCGGTTAGTTGCAATTCTGAATTAGGAATTTTTATTTATCCCAATCCTTCAGAAACAGAAACAATTTTACAGATTCAATCCTCTGAAAAAACTAATGCTGTTTGTGAAATCATGAATGTTTCAGGCAATGTTGTTTTTAAAAAAGAAATTCAGTTGTTGCAAGGCAGCAATGAATTGCAGATTGATGAAAGCCATTTTGCAAAAGGAATTTACGATGTATCTCTTGTATCCCGTAATAAAGTGGTTCATACATTATTGGTTGTGCAATAATTTTTTTTATTGAACTGAAATAGTTCAGCATCATTCTATCTTCACATCACAATGCGGCGTGCTTTTCTTCTTCTTCACTTTTCAATTTTTCTCTGGGGCTTTACCGGAATTTTTGCCAGAGCCATTGATCTTACCGAAGGTGTTTTGGTTTGGTACCGAATGTTGCTTACATCGCTTTGCTGGATTGCAATCGGTTACTTTTCAAAACGGGTGAAACTGTTGCCTGTAAAAGAAATCTTTAACATCAGTTTTGTTGGATTATTGGTGGCAGTTCATTGGTTGTTCTTTTACGGCTCAATTAAGTATTCAAATATTTCTATTGGCATGAGTTGTTTGCCCATGATTGCAGTGTTCTCTTCGATTCTTGAACCCATAATTACCCGCGACAAATTCAAGTGTAATGAGTTTATGCTTGGCTAGCTAGAATTGGCCGGTATGTTTTTAATTTTTCAGTTCTCAGAAATTTACAGAACCGGAATTGTTCTTGGCCTCATCTCAGCATTGCTTGGTTCTGTGTTTACCATTCTCAATAAAAAAATGCTGAGCAAATACAACAGCGAAACTGTTACTACTTACGAATTGTCTTCGGGTTTTATTTACCTCACACTGTTGATGCCTTTTTATCTGTGGGTTTTCCCAACTGATAAATTAATTCCAACACAACATGATTGGGTGCTCCTGTTTTTTTTCGTTGTGGTGTGCACCGTAATTCCTTTTAATCTTTCATTAAAAGCATTGCATAAACTTTCAGCATTTACCAGCAACCTCTCCATTAATATGGAACCTGTGTACGGAATATTTTTAGCGGTAATTTTTTACCACGAACAAAAAGATTTGAATGCCGGATTTTATACCGGTGCTGCAATTATTCTTTTCTCAGTGGTGCTTTACATGATCGTGCGCTTCAGGCATAAGATAAGAGAATGGATACCGGCTTAATAAATCAAGAAATTATTTTTTCATTTCATGAATTAAAAAAATCATCACCCCTTTTTTTAAAAAAAATTGTGAGTGTTATCGAAGAAAGAAATGATTATTTGTGAACTAACGTTTTAACTTTCTTCATTACCTCGTCATTCATTTTTGTTTTATAATCAAGCATCATTTTTCTCAATGCATTATTTTTAACAGAAAGAATTTGTACAGCAAGCAGCCCTGCATTCTTGGCGCCATTCAAGGCTACAGTGGCAACCGGAACACCACCCGGCATTTGAAGAATGGAAAGAATAGAATCCCAGCCATCAATAGAGTTAGAAGATTTTATCGGCACACCTATTACAGGCAATGGTGATATTGCTGCAACCATTCCGGGAAGATGTGCAGCTCCGCCAGCACCGGCAATTATTACTTCGACACCTCTTTTATGCGCCTGTTCCGAAAACTTAAATAATCTTTTTGGAGTTCTGTGGGCCGACACAATTGTTATTTCATACGGCACTTGAAATTCTTTTAAAATTTTTGCTGCTTCCTCCATAATCGGAAGGTCAGAATCGGAACCCATTACTATACTTACAATTGGTTTTACCATGCTTTAGCTTTTAATTTTTGTTTAACAATTTCTGCTTTTTCTATTGCTTCATTGATAGTTGATGCAAGAACCGTCACATGTCCCATTTTGCGAAAAGGTTTGGTTTTCTTTTTTCCATATAGATGAATCTTAACTCCGTCAATGCTCATACACTCTGTTATCCCTTCATACTTTACGGCACCATCATGATCCGGTTCACCCAAAAGATTAATCATTACTGCAGGCAATTTAAGTTGTGTGCTTCCGAGTGGAAAATTAAAAATTGCTCTCAAGAGTTGCTCGTACTGTGATGTAACTATACTTTCAATGGTGTGATGCCCGCTGTTATGCGGGCGAGGAGCAACCTCATTGATCCAAATTTTATTTTCTTTGTCAAGAAACATTTCCACGGCAAGAATGCCCCGAAGGTTTAAAGAAGAAATTATTTTGATTGCTAAATCAATCGCTTCAGAAACGATAGAATCATTCAATGAAGCAGGACAAATTAGTTTCTCAATAAGATTTGCTTTTTCATTAAATTCCATTTCAACAATAGGAAAACATCTTACCTCACCTCTTTCATTTCTTGCTGCAATAATTGATATTTCTTTTGCAATTTCTACAAGGTCTTCAATTACGGAAATTCCTTCAAGCAAATTATTTATATCATTTTCATTTTTAATTACCGAAACACCTTTACCATCATAACCTCCTTTACAAAGTTTCTGTACAAAAGGAAATTTTAATTCTCCTTGGCGTAAAGCATTTTCTATTTCAATTTTATTGTTGAATAATTTGAATGAAGAACTTGGAATTTTATGTTGAGCATAAAATTGTTTCTGCAATCCTTTATCCTGAATAATTTCCAAAATATCCGGGTCAGGATTTATTCTCTTTCCTTCCTGCTTTAATTTTTTAAGCGCATCAATATTTACACTTTCAATTTCGAAAGTGATCATGTCAACCATCTTCCCGAAATTGTAAACATCATCGAAGTCAAGATGATTTCCTTTCACGAATTGTGTACAGCAGGTGGAAGCGGGGCATTGCTCATCTGCATCAAGAACAAAAGTTTTTACATCCCAGTTACTTGCAGCAAGCACAAGCATCTTTCCTAATTGTCCGCCGGCAATAATTCCAAGTTTAAATTCAGATGTTACGAGTTGTTCCATTTAATGAATTCAATTATTTGATTCTAAACAGATGCGTTAATAATTATAAAATACAAAGGCATGCCTACCGTAATATTAAAAGGGAATGTTACTCCCAATGCCATTGGAATATAAAGTCCCGGGTCGGCTTTTGGTGCAGCCAATCGCATTGCGGCGGGCACTGCAATGTAAGATGCACTTGCGGCAAGTATGGAAAAAATAAATCGGTTGCCGATATCATCTGTAACAAACTGACTTATATAAGCCACTACACAGC
>JAJAYG010000444.1 GCA_026786335.1 Chitinophagales bacterium
CATAGTTGAGTATTTGAGTAATGAAGGATTTGTATGCGAAACTGCTGCTGATTTATATTCGGCTGAAGATAAAATTCAAGTGTACCAATATGGTTGCATTGATGCTGATAAAATCAGTTCCTGACATTCTGGATAATAGCAGCGAGTTTGATAGTGGAGGTAATGGAGTTAATAATTCAAGCGCTAAAACAAAAGTGAAAGAGAGATTGAAAGGTCATTCAAAATCCTCACTAAAAAATGAATCAAATCCTTTCTTTCTTAATCCTTGTTTTAGTTCATTATCCTTCGTCCAAAGCGATGCATTCAATTCAAATGTAAGGGCAACGAACAAACTATCTTCTTCATCGATATCATTGCACAATCTCATAGCGTGTATTAAATTGCCTGTAGAAATTTTTCATCATTTACGAACGTAACTGATGACAACATATTCGAGCGTAGTTGCTTCATCGGCAGTAGTCATTTCGAGAATTCGGTCTATGTGCTTGAAAATTGCAACGATGAGATAATTTGGAGCATAAAATTTATACCGATGGTCTGTCAGGTGCGCTCTCATTCGCGTACCTCTTTTTAATAGGGCTGAGAAAACAATATTGCTATCCACTACAACAGCTTTCACTTAGTTCTGTTTAACAGTCGCTCTTTGTTTTCTTTCCACCAATTCGATTTTGTTTCATCTCCAAATTCCATGAGCAACTTATCGAAGTTTACTTTTCGTGCAAGTTGCTCAATGCGGACATTGTCAATAATTTGAAGCAGCGTTTCACGATTAATTGATTCCTGGTCAATAGTGAGGAAATATTTTTTGTCTTTCGTTTCGAGTGTAATTGGTTCCATGGTTAGTAAGTTATGGCAGATTTAAAGTTAGAAACAATTCTAACAGGAAGAATTTGCGATCCTCGAATCACTCGCTGATGCAATGAAGTTGATCTTCAGTTTTTCTACAGAATTAGATTTTACTTTCGCAGCACTGCCTATGAAAATCCTGATTATAGAAGATGAAAAATCGTTGCTCGATTCCATAGTTGAGTATTTGAGTAATGAAGGATTTGTATGCGAAACTGCTGCTGATTTTTTTTCAGCCGAAGAAAAAATTCAAGTATATCAATACGATTGCATTGTTGCCGACATTACCTTGCCGGGTGGAAGCGGATTAACACTGATCAAAGATTTTAAGAAGGAGAACTCAGAAACAGGTGTGATCATTATCTCAGCAAAAAATTCATTGGATGATAAAATCATCGGGCTCGAATTGGGCGCCGATGATTACCTCACCAAACCATTTCACTTATCAGAATTAAATGCACGCATCAAATCACTTATTCGCCGGAGAAATTTTAAAGGGGAAAACGAAATTGTTGCAGGCGAAATAAAAATTATTCCCGAGAAACTTGAGGTGCTGATAAAGGAAGAACAGATTTCTCTCACAAGAAAAGAATATGATCTGCTCTTGTTTTTTATTGCCAATAAAAACCGTGTGCTCACCAAAGAAGCTATCGCCGAACATTTGTGGGGCGAGCAAAGTGATGCTATGGATTCATTCGATTTTATTTACACGCATCTTAAAAATCTGCGTAAAAAAATTATTGATGCCGGTGGCGAAGATTATGTAAAAACAATTTACGGCATAGGTTATAAATTTATGATCGCATGAAACTATTAACACGCATTAACCGAAACTTTTTAATTACTGCAGTGGCACTCTTCGCTGTTTGGAGTTTTATTTTTTATTTCTCATTGCGTTCATTAATACACTATCAGGTTGATGAAGATTTGGAAGATGAGCGTGATCAGGTTGTCTACTTGTTTGGGCAAAACGGCAAGCTTCCGGTTTCGCAATCGCTTGCAGGTGAATTGGTAGAAGTTCAACGAGTGGATTCATTTCAAAATATTTCATCTCAATTATCCGACACTACTTTTATAGATCAAATGGAGAATGAGCCCGTGCCATACCGAATGATAACTTTTGAATTAAAAAACAGCAGCGGCAGGTATTTGGTTACTCTCGGCGAATCGCAGTTTGAAACAGATGATCTTGTATCACTCATTCTGGTTTTTATTTTACTTTTTGTTCTTGCGCTCTTTGTTGTGTTATACAATCTCAACCGGCGAACATCTAAAAATATCTGGCTCCCTTTTAACAATACACTGGAGCAACTGAAATCATTTGACCTTGCGGGCATAAACAAAATTTCATTTCCCCATACCCGCATTACTGAGTTTGACGAACTGAATCTTTCGCTGAATAAAATGACGCAGAAAATTTATGGTGATTACAGCCGCCTTAAACAGTTTACCGAAAATGCATCGCATGAAATTCAAACGCCGCTCTCGATCATCCGCAGTAAAATTGAAATGCTGATTCAGTCAGAAGATATTTCGGAAGCGCAAATGAATTCCATTCAGCAAATCAATGATTCGGTTTCACGATTATCTAAATTAAATACTGCATTGCTTACACTCACTAAAATTGAAAATCAGCAATTCACAGATGCAGAAGAAATACATCTCGCTTCATTCATTCAAAACAAACTTAATGTGCTTGATGAAATGATTCAGCAGAAAAAAATTACGGTTTCTATTGAGGGAAATGACGATGCTGTGGTGAAAATGAATGCTTCACTTGCCGATTTACTTTTCGATAACATCATCGGCAATGCAATCAAGCATAATATTGAAGGTGGTTTCATTAAAATTTCTTTTCAGGAAAATAATCTTACTATTTCTAATTCAGGTGGTGAATTGCAAATGCCGAATGAAAAATTGTTTGACCGGTTTGTAAAAAACAACCCTTCCTCTGATTCACTTGGTTTGGGTTTGGCAATGGTAAAAGAGATTTGCAAGATGAATAATTTCAATCTTGATTTTATATCCCAAAAGAATCATCACATCATTTCACTTGTTTTCAAAACATAATACCGGTTTGTTATAAATAGATGAAGAAAGGTTCTAATCTGCTCCCTCTCCTTTTGGATTTTGTATTTCGTTACTTATATTGACTCCTGTTTCGTATCTTGGATTAACAATGTTATTAAAGATTGAACCAAAAGTATAGGTAATACCGATTGAAAAACCTGTGCTGTATGTTGTTAGAATTTCACGTTGCTGAAGTAAAACTTCTTGCGGTGTAAGAATGGCTTTACTTACTGAACGCTGATTGTTAATAAGCGAAGCGTTACCAATTAAATTCAAAAACAGCCCCTTAGCAATATGAAAATCAATTTGAGCTTCCCCATCTAAGCGGTATTCCTGCGGATGGTTTAAGTATTGTGAAGCGGTTGCTGTTATTGAAAAATTACCCCAATTAGAAATGCGCGTAAAGGTGGCATCAAGAACATGGTTCATCAGAAACTCCTGAGTTACGTTAAAAATAGTTGAGTCGATATAGAAATTGTAAAGCGGTTGCAACCGATATCTGAAGGTAAAGAAATGATTTACCGATTGGGAGTATGGGAAGATGTTGTACTCAACCCCGGCAGCCAACGATAGCTGCGTTTTAATGTTACTATAGTTAGAAGAATAATAAGCAGGTTGTAACCCTACTGACCAATGATCATTAATGCTTTTAACTATGAACCCATTCAGGTTCTTAATAATCGTGTTGCTGGTATAATTAATAGTATCGGTTGCGAAACTATTATTGTTAACAGTTGCATCAGTTACCAAGCTTAACTTCCAATCATCAGTTATTTTCGAAGCGCTAAGTGAGCCAAAGCCATTGTAAATAGTTTGATTTTGATCTGCTGCCAAATCAAAGTTCCCTTGCACAGTAAAAACCCAGTTGTTCCATTTATCGAATGATTGTTGCACCTCTGCTTGGCTGACTCCATAATTATATGCTAAATATTTTCGCTGCCCATTGGCAGAAATGTAACTCGCTAAACCTGATGTAAGCACTGTAGTAATTTCATCACGTGTTTTGCGATTCGTATTTTCTTCAAGTGCTGTATAGGTTAGTGTATCATTTTTACCTTTAAAATTTTCTCTTCCTAAAAAAAATAAATGATAGAGTGAACCGCCTGACGCTGTTGCTTGCAGTGAAATAATCACATGCACTTGTGCTTCCTTCGGGTCACGCACATAATCTACAAACCAAAGGTTTACTTTAATGTAATCTTCCCAATCAGGAATTCCTTCAAGAAAAACTCTGAGATAATTATTGGGAGTTGCCGAAGAATCTGCATTACTCACTTGAGCGTGCAATCCAATCGGTAGTAAAAACAAGGATAGAATAATTACTCTTTTTATTTTTTGCATGACTGTCGGTTTTTTTTGAATAAAAAAAGGGTGGGAAATTTCCCACCCGCTTAGAAATTTAATTAATCACCTTCTTCCAGACTTATGAATTTGCCATTTGAATCAAACAATGCATCCCAGGATTTACCGCCCTTTCCAATTTCGGCTTCATAAGTTGTAACGTTTTTATC
>JAJAYG010000445.1 GCA_026786335.1 Chitinophagales bacterium
AGCAACAGGCAACAGAAGAAACAAAATATTTTATCTTGCATTGATGTCATTTTTTCAAAATGAAAATTAGAAAAAAACTTTGTTGTCAATGATTCTTATTGTGTTTCGTCTATCATCTTTCGCTTTCTATATTTGCGCCACAAATTTTTCACTAAGGACTAAGTACTTCCTACTTCCGACTACATGGTTTTTAACTCATTTGCATTTCTCCTTTTCTTCCCGGTAGTCACCGTTCTCTATTTTTTGTTGCCGCATAAATTTCGATGGTTGCACCTGCTCATCTCAAGTTGCGTGTTTTATATGTTTTTTATTCCGGTTTACATTCTCATTCTCCTCTTCACTATTGTAATTGATTACTTCGCAGGTATTCTCATTGATAAGGCACAAGGAGGTAGACGACGAGCATATTTAATCATGAGCATTGCAGCAAACGTAGGCGTGCTCGCAGTGTTTAAGTACTACAACTTCTTTATTGATAATGCAAAAGGAATTGCATCGCTCTTTGGTGCCCACCCCGATCTGCAATACATGCAAATTTTATTACCCATTGGTTTATCGTTTCACACGTTTCAGGCAATGAGTTATACCATTGAGGTTTACAAGGGAAACTTTAAACCCGTTCGTGATTTTGGCATTTACTCATTGTATGTAATGTTCTATCCTCAATTAGTTGCAGGCCCAATTGAGCGACCACAAAATTTAATTCATCAGTTTTATGAGAAGCATGAATTCAATTACGATCGTGCAGTAAGCGGATTAAAGTTGATGCTTTGGGGATTGTTTATGAAAGTAGTTATCGCCGATCGCCTTGGATCTTATGTTTCAAATGTTTTCAACTTCCCGCATGCGCATGATGGAGAGCCATTAACTTTTTGGGTGGCAGCCTGGTTCTTTGCCATTCAACTCTATTGCGACTTTGGCGGCTACAGCATGATGGCAATTGGCTCTGCAAAAATTATGGGCTTCACACTCATGACGAATTTCCGCCGCCCTTATCTTGGTGAATCGGTAGGTGATGTTTGGCAGCGCTGGCACATTTCGCTCACCACCTGGTTTCGCGATTATGTTTTTGTTCCGCTCGGCGGTTACCGAAAAGGAAAGTGGCGCGGCATTTTAAATTTAGGTGTGCTCATGTTTTTAGCCGGTTTATGGCACGGTGCAAATTGGACTTATGTGTTGTGCTTTATGGTGTTTTATTTTTTCCTTACCACCAGATTGGTTTTCAGAAAGCCATTACAAAAGTTTGACGACATCGTCTATGGTATTCATCCGCTGTTTGGGAGAATTGTGAATACGCTTATTGCTTTTCACGCCGGAATTTTTTCTTACGTTTTCTTTCGTTCGGGAAGTGTGAGTGATGCGCTTTACTATTATTCTCAAATGTTCAGTTTAAAAAGTTTAAAATTTTATGACGGTGATGCATCAACCATGTGGTATGGAGTATTCGGCATTGTTACTTTGTTTGTAATAGAAGAGTGGCAGGAAAATTATTCAAAAGATAAAGAAGCCATCTTCCCCGAACCCAAAAGTTCATGGGGGAAATATCTTTTT
Organism: Chitinophagales bacterium; assembly: GCA_026786335.1. Taxonomy (GTDB): domain Bacteria; phylum Bacteroidota; class Bacteroidia; order Chitinophagales; family UBA10324; genus JAJAYG01. The sequence continues at coordinate 1,552 of JAJAYG010000445.1, forward strand.
TATGCAGGAGTGGTTGCAGTGATTTTACTTATAGGTGTGTTTGATGCAAGTCAGTTTATTTACTTTCAGTTTTAATTTTGGAAATGAAGAAAACCAAGAATCAACTAATGATTGCTGATGACAAAATCATCAACAAGATTTTTTTGATCAGGGGAAAGAAGGTGATGCTTGATCGGGATTTGGCGGAGTTGTATGGCGTAGAAACTAAAGTATTGAAGCAAGCTGTTCGACGAAACCTAGATCGCTTTCCTGAAGATTTTATGTTTGAGATGACAATAAAAGAACTGAATAATTGGAGGTCACAATTTGTGACCTCCAATTCTACAAGAATTGGTCTAAGGTATCCTCCCTTCTGTTTTTCGGAACAAGGTGTAGCAATGTTGTCTTGTGTGCTCAATAGTGAGCAAGCAATTGGAGTAAGCATACAAATTATGCGCGTGTTCACCCGTATGCGAGAGTACTTGCTCACACATGGAGATATTTTATTGAAGCTTGAAAAAATAGAGAAGGAACTTTTGAAACAAGACAGACGAGGAAGTAAACATGAAGAAGAAATAGGAATGTTGTTTGAAGCGTTGAAAGAGTTAATGAATCCACCGCAACCACCAAGAACGCAAATTGGATTTAAGTTGAGTAACAAGGGTTGATGAAAAAATTGGAGGTGCCAATTCGACTCCTCCAATTAACACTAAATAAATAATTGGATATTGCAATTTGCGATATCCAATTCTAACGCAGTGAAATGAATTTAAAGAAGCAAAAATTGATATCACAATTTGCGATATCAAGAATTAAAAGATTTATGATGAAGATGCATAGACAGATTCGGAAACAAAATTTAAACACTGTGTCTCCGTGCCTCAGTGTTAAATCAAAGTAATTGAAGATGGAAACAAAATCAACTGGCATATCAAAATTTTTTCGCAACGTACTAATCTTGCTGATTGTAACAGCAGTATTGGATCAACTCGGCGGAGAAATTTTGCATTACATGTATTTCAAACAGAAAGCCGGACCCAATGCCGAAACAACTTTCACGTTCACCAAAATGCATGATGATGGATTTATTCTTGGTTCATCACGCGGCAGAAGAAATTACAACCCAAAAATCATTGCAGATTCATTGGGCATTTCGGTTTACAACGCGGGGCACGATGGACAAACAATTTTTTATGAGCAGGCAATCGTGCGCATGGCACTTGCACGTTACACACCCAAGCTGGTGATCATTGATTTGAATCCTGAAGAAATGTATTACCGTGATTTGCATTATGATCGCCTCAATGTTCTTGCACCGTACTTTAAAGATTATCCCGAGGTGCGTGAAATTTATTTGTTGAAAGGAATTCGCGATGGCAAAAGTGAGGGCAACGATTTTTTTGTGAAGCCTGCAACCATTGCCGATAATTCATGGGATAATTTCTGGTTCCGTTTGCATTCCATGGAGCAATGGGTTTTGCCACTCAACACCGAACGATTCAAAATGGCTTCTGCAATTTATCCTTACAACTCATCAACACTCGATATTCTTACAGGTATTTTTAAAAACAGTAAATCAGAATCGGGTTTCAAACCATTGAAAGGTACAATTACAGAGGTAAAAGCAGATGAGCTCATCAGGCAGAATGCAGCACTGCGCGAAGAAAAAGGAAAGCGCGTTGACCCTAATAAAATTAAAGGGCTTGAAGAAATTCTTTCAACTCTCACTTCAAAAGGAATAAAGGTTTTTGTGTGCATGTCGCCGGCATTGGCGCCATTCGGTATGGAACCTTCATACAAAGCCATTGAAGAGGTATGTTCAAAATACAAAGTGCCGTTCAAAGATTATAGTCAGGATTCAAGTTATCTTCATCTCGATTTATTTTTCGATAACCACATGAATAAAGAAGGAGCAAACATGTATTCATCGAATTTGGGTAGTGACATTAAAAAAGGATTTTAAAATATTTACGATAGAAAGACCAGATCACAGACGGATGCAGTAAGGATTTTCTGCGTGCCTCTGTGGTAAAAAAAATATAGAATGCAGAAACCAAATTTTCTTTTAGTAGGAGCCGGAAAAAGTGCAACCCGATCGCTGTACAATTATATGATACAGCATCACGACATCTTTATGCCGAAGATGAAGGAGCCGCAGTTTTTTGTCGCTAAAGAAGTACATGGCAGAATTCAGAAATGGCTCGATGATGAGAAAAAATATTTCCATCTCTTTGATCATTCATCAGGCAAAAAAGCAATTGGCGAAGCGAGTGTGATGTATTTATTTTTTTATGAAGAAGCAATTCGCAACATCAAAAAATATCTGGGAACGGATGTGAAGATCATGATGATTCTTCGCAACCCGGTTGATCGTGCTTATTCAGCTTACAACTTTGTTCATGTAAATAATCCCGATGAAAAATATTCTTTTGAAGAAGCCTTGGAGAAAGAAGACGAGCGCTGGAAAAATAATGCGACACTCTTTATGCAATACAAACGCATGGGATTGTATGCCGATGCAGTAAAGGCATATAAAGAAAATTTCCCCAACCTTCATATCATGTGGTATGATGAATTCAGAAAAGATCCTGAAACGGTTTTAATAGGTGTTCTGGAATTTTTGGGAGTAGATAAAAATGTTCCCATTGATTATTCACGCCAATGGAATAAGGGAGGAAAGAAGTGGAAGAATCCGGTTTTGCGGTGGCTTTTTATGAGCGATAATATTTTAAAGAAGACCTACAAAGTTTTCGCACCTCAAAGAAAAGGAGTTCGCACCAATGAATTCTTTACCAAAAATTTTATGGAGAAAACCGAACCCATGAATCCTGAAACACGAAAATTGCTGATTGAATATTTCAAGAAAGATGTAAATCAATTGCAGACCATTACAGGAAGAGATTTAAGTTCCTGGCTACAATAATTTTAATTGAACAAAAAAAAACTTCACTAATAAATTTGTGGAAAAAGAAACAAAAGGTGAACACACTTCAGAAATTGTTAAGGGCGGCATATCAGCATTTGCCATGCGCCTCATTGGTATGGCACTCAACTGGGTATTTGCTGTTATGCTTGCCCGAACAACCGGAGCTGCAGGAACAGGAGTTTACAACCTCACTCAATCATTGCTGAATTTCTGTAACAGCATTTCAAAACTTGGTTCCGATACATTAATGACCCGCTTTGGAGCGCAATATTATGTGAAACGGCAATGGAGTTTGATAAAAGATTTGTACAACAAATCCATGATGGTTTCAATACCTCTCAGCATTTTTATTTCGGCCATCATTTATTTTTTCGCGAATGAAATTGCCGGCGACATTTTTAAAAAACCAGACCTTGCTCCATATTTTCAAATCGCATCATTAGCGCTTTTACCATTAACAGTTTTTCAAATAAGCACGGGTGGCATACGGGGATTGAAGAAAATTAAAGAGTATGCTTTTCTGCATAATGTCAGCAACTTTATTTTCGGAATACTCATTCTCGGCAGTATTCTTCTTTTTACCTCACGCCGTGATTTGTACGTGCCTGTAATAGTTTACACAATATTCATTACCCTCACCGCTATTCTTAGCTTTTACTGGTACCTTAAATTCTCACGCTACTTTTCTACAAAACCAGAAACCGGCATCAACTTCAATGAAAAATTCTGGATTGGCATTTCACTTTTTGTTGCCGCCTTTGCATCATTGATTCGTGGCTATGCCGATACTTTTATTCTTGGGCGCTATGCACCTATTGAAGATGTGGGAGTATACCGTAATGCTTTTAAAGTAGCCACTATCACCCGCATTACACTGGTGGCATTGCTTATTCCCGCAGCACCAAAATTTGCCGAATTATTTTCACTTGGTAAAATGGATGAGTTAAAAAAGTCGGCACAATATGTTACTAAAATAATTTTCTGGTGTTCTGCTCCAATTCTTGCGATGGTAATTATTGGTGCACCCTTCATTATGGGTATCTTTGGTGAGGACTTTGTAAAAGGAAGTTTGGCACTCATCATTCTTGCTATTGGTCAGTTCATTAATGCAGCAACGGGTCCCGTCAACAGCCTTCTAATAATGACCGGAAAGCAAAAGCTGAATCGCAATATCATGGTGGGTGCAACTATTATCGCTGTAGCGCTTGACCTGGTTTTAATTCCCAAGTACGGAGCTGTAGGTGCTGCTTGCGTAAATACACTGGGGGTAATTGTAATGAACATGATACCATTTTTCCTTATCAAAAAGTATTATGGTTTCTATACACTCGACTTCACAAACATTTTTAATGTTAATCCAAAAACTTTTTTGAAAGAAGTAAAAAAAGCACTTAGGCCTGAGAAGAAAAAAGGCGAAGGCGATTCAACAGCTACTGAAGATCAAATTGGAGGAGTTGAGTAATCCGTTTTGTAACTTGCAAACAAATCTGAAATCCAAATTCCGAATTCCGAAATCAACATGCTTCCAAACTTCCTCTGTGTAGGCGCACAAAAATCAGGTACTACCACGCTGTATGAAATTCTCAAACAGCATCCTGATATTTTTCTTCCCCAGAAAATAAAAGAGACCAAGTTTTTTGTATTTGAAGAAAAATTTTCGAAAGGAAAAGCATGGTACGAGAAAGAATTTTTTAGTGAATGGTAAAACCAGATAGCAATTGGGGAGGTTGATCCTGCAATGATGTTTGAAGAAAAATCAGCTCAGCGTATTTATGATACTTTAGGAAAGGATGTGAAACTCATTTTTATTTTCCGCAATCCGGTAAGTCGCGCCTATTCGCATTTTCTCATGAGCCGGCGCAAAGGATTTGAAACATTAAGCTTTGATGATGCCATTGAAAAGGAACCCGAAAGACTAAATACCGACCCCGAAAAAAAATTCAATTACAGTTATTTTACCAGAGGATATTATGCGCTTCAGGTGGAAAGGTTTTTGAAATTGTTTTCGAGAGAAAACTTTTTGTTTTTGGTTATGGAAGATGATTTTGTAAAGAACCGCAAAGTCACATTTGAACGAATTCAGGATTTTTTGGGTGTAAAAAAAGCAGCGCTGAATTTAGGAGTTAAGAGCAATGAAGCTGCGGCACCCAAGAGTAAAATGGTTCACGACATAACGAGGAAGAAAAACCCATTGAAGAAAATATTTGGAAAACTGATTCCGAAATCACTTAGAAAATCAGTTCAGAATTTCATTTCAAAAAATAATGAAGCAACCATTCAAAACCCAAAGCTCGACCCGAAGAGAGAAAAAGAATTGATTGAAAAATATTTCATTGGCGATATTCACCGCCTTGAGAAAATGATTGATCGCGATTTGAGTTCATGGTATAATTAAAATGATTGATAAAAATTTATTCCCCAACCTCTTCATCGTAGGTGCAGCCAAAGGCGGCACCACCACCTTGCATTATGCACTCGATCAGCATCCGCAGGTGTATATGAGTCAAAAGAAAGAACCCGGCTATTTTGTGTGGGCTGAAGAGGATTTGCAATTCATCAATAACGGAAAACTAATTACACAGCCGCGTTTTCTTGTCAATCACCTCAATGATTATCTAAATCTTTTTAAAGATGGATAAGAAAAAATGATTCGTGGCGAATCATCTACCACCTATCTTTTCTTCTATCAAAAATGCATTGCAAACATCAAACGCATTCATCCCAATCCTGAGCAGGTAAAGATTGTAATTGCGCTGCGCAATCCTGTTGACCGTGCGTATTCGCAATACATGCACAAACTCCGAGATGGCGCCGAGTCGCTTTCTTTTGAAGAGGCATTGGATAAAGAGCAATGGAGAAAAGAAAACAACTGGCACTTTGATTATCAATATGTGCAGCGCGGATTTTATTATGAGCAGGTGAAAGCATTTCTCGAAAATTTTTCTTCCACCAAAATTTATCTGAGCGAAGATTTGCGAAATGATGCCGCAGGTGTGGTGAATTCATTGGAAGAGTTTTTAGGAATAGAAAAACTGCCACTTGATTTTGGCGGAGAATTGAACGCCAGCGGCGAAGGGAAAATCGAATCGCTTAATAAATTTTTGAAGAAAGAAAATCCGCTAAAGAAATTTGTAGGAAGTTTATTTCCCAAAGCATTGAGAAGAAGAATGCGACTGAAAGTGCAGAGCACTGTTTACAAATACAATTTGGAGAAGAAGGAAATGAACCCCGAAACCCGTGAGCGGTTGAAGAAAATATTTCATGATGATGTGCAGAAGTTACAGGAATTGATTGGGAGAGATTTAAGTTCGTGGCTATGAGAAAATAGATTTTGCGATCAATTTCATTTCCTTACAACAGAAAGTCGAAATAGTTTTTTGTATCAATCATTTTTGTAGATGCGTTTGGATATGCTATTAAAAATTGAGAAGGAAACTTAACTGTGGTTTTTGCTTTCCATTTAAATTCAAAAGCACTGAGTTCACCATCACCCTCCTCGAGATAATCAATCTCCTGTTGTTGCTGGGTTCTCCAGAAAAATGAATTTCGAAGTTTGTTGTGGTAGTGAAGAAATTTTATTCGCTCACTCACCAAATAGTTTTCCCACAACGCTCCTTTATCAGTTCTTAAATTCAAATGGCTGAACTGTGCAAGTATGCTGTTACGGATTCCATTATCGTAGAAATATATTTTTCGTGCCCTCTTCAATTCATTTCTCAGATTTCTGCTGTAAGCCGGCAGGCGGAAGATCACAAATGTTCGCTCGAGCAGATGAACATATCGTTCAATGGTTTCTTTATCCGCACCAATCAATTGTGAAAGTTCATGGTAGCTCACTTCTGATCCCATCTGTAATGCAAGTGCTTTAATTAATTTTTCAAGTAGTGCCGGCTTCTTCACTTTTTCGAGCGAAAACAAATCTTTGTACAACACACTATCAGCAATGCCCGATAATATTCCTGTTTCATTTCCAGGTGATGTTACCACTTCGGGAAACATGCCATATACAAGGCGGTGTTCAAGTAACCTGCTTTCTTCAAGTTCACCATGCGCTTCCACCATTTCACCAAGGGAAAAAGGGAAAAGATGAAACGCCCATTTTCTTCCGGCAAGTGATTCTTTTATCTTATCAGAAAGTTCGAATGATGATGAACCCGTTGCAATTACTTGAACATTTTTAATTTGATCAGTAAATAATTTAATCATCAAACCTGCATTCTCAATCCGCTGTGCTTCATCAATGATTACCAACTGAGCTTTACCTATCAAGCGCTTGAGCTGTGTTGAGTTCGCATGATTCAACCGTTCACGAATATCCGGTTCATCTGCATTCAACCATATTGCAGGTTTTTTACTGGTAGATTCAATTTGTTTTGCAATTGTTGTCTTCCCCGATTGCCGTGGTCCAAGAATAATGATTGCCTTTCCCTTGTAAAGTTTTTTTAGAATGGACGGAAGTATGAACCTGTCTATCATTTTGGATTGAAAGGCGTAAATATAATGTTTCTCGTTTTAAAACGAGAAATAGTATAATATATCTCGTTTTGAAACGAGAAAACTGAAAGCAGATCAATTGCATGTTGGTTTTGTTGTGCAAACTCAATGGTTATCTTCGCCGCACTTTCTAAAACTTAATGGCAAATAAACTCCCTAACTTTTTTGTAGTAGGCGCAGCCAAGAGCGGCACTACTTCATTGTATGAATATTTAAAGTTGCATCCGCAGGTGTACATGGCTCCCATCAAAGAAACCCATCACTTCAGCACCGATATTGACAATAGCAAATTTCGCCCAAACTATGCGCGATCACTCAATAAAGATTTGAGTAAATTTTTAGAGAGTGATATGGAGGAAGGAATCTTTCATGCTTTCGTAAAAGACCCGAACGATTATGTGCAGCTTTTCAAAAATGTAAAAGAAGAAAATGCTGTAGGCGAAATCACAAACTCTTATTTGTATTCGCATGAAGCAGCTAAATATATCATCACCAAATTCCCCAATGCAAAAGTGATGATGATGTTGCGCAATCCTGTTGATCGTGCTTTTAGTCACTACCTCATGGATTTAAGAATCGGGTATGAGACGGAAGATTTTATGACTGCCTTGAAGAAAGATATGAACCGCAACCCTAAAGGGTGGGGCATCAGCAACTTGTACATCGAGATCGGGATGTATTATGATCAAGTGAAACGTTACATCGAAATTTTTCCTGAATCACAACGGCGCATTTTCATCTTCGACGATTTTATAAAAAATCCTGAGGCGATGATGAAAGAGATTTTTCGTTTCCTGGGAGTTGATGAAGAAACAACTATTGATTTCGGAAAGAAGTACAATCCGAGTTTCATTCCCAAAAATAAAATCATTGGCAAGTTGAATACTATGAAGCGCGTTAAGGATTGGCTGAAAGGTGTGTTGCCGAAATCGGTAAAATCAAAGTTTAAAAAAACATTTTACACCGATAAAGATTTGCCGAAGATTAAACCCGAAGAGCGAAAATTCCTGAATGAAATTTTTAGAGAGGATGTGAGCAAGCTTTCGCAATTGCTGAATCGTGATCTTTCAAATTGGTTAGAAAAAAAATAGAAAATGGAAAATAGAAAATAGTAAAGCATTATTCACCATCTTCTATTTTCTATTTTCAAATTACTCATCTATGCATCCAAAAGTTTATATCGTCTTAGTTAACTTCAACGGTCACAACAACACCATTGAAACCATTGAGTCATTGGCGAAACAATCGTAT
>JAJAYG010000446.1 GCA_026786335.1 Chitinophagales bacterium
CAATTGCTTAATCAATATTATAAAAATAATGAGAGGCCATTACGTTCTCAGGAAGAAATTTATAATTATCTTAAAAACCGAAATGAAGAGGTTAAGAATCGTCGCTTACAAGAAGCTATTGTAGCAGAACCCAACCGATTAAGTGTTGCAACCTGATTTCTTTACTGAGAGCTAAAGAAAAAAAACCGGCCTGTAAAAATCTTCAGGACGGTTTTTTTACAATTAAAACCTCAACTTATTTTACTCAACAATAAATTTCCCATTCATTTTTTGCCAGTGACCAGGGTAGGTGCATACAAATTGATATTCACCAACCGGTGGTGCTGCAAATACGAGTTCTTCTGATTGGCCCGGATCAAGAATTTTTGATGTATATAAAATATTCGTTTTATCATCGGGTATATAATTTTTATCGGATCCTGCAGTTAATGCAGCATTTGCTGCATCTTCCATTGTTCCGTTTTTAACAATAAAAAAATTATGTTTCATCGCCGCATCTTTCGATGTATTGTTTAAATAAATTTTAACAGTGCTTCCTGCTTTTACTCTTATTTCGGGCATGGAGAAACTCATTACATCCATCGAATTTCCTAGTGCATCTAATTTTACTTCCATCACGGGAGCATTAGCATCAATTTTAGCTGCATCATAAACAGCAGTTGCAGATTCAGGCTTGTAAGAATCAGTAGCAACAGTATCTGCACTGGTTTCTTTAGTTGCATTATCACCGCTGCCACACGAAAAAATAAGTGAGGTTGTTGCTGCAATTAATAAGAGAGAAAAGATTTTAGTTTGTTGTTTGGCATTTGTTTTAGTATTCATAGTACGAAATTTTTAGTAAAGGTATAACATGCACATCAATTAATTGTTCAACATAAAATCATTTTTAATGCGCTTACAATTTTTGCTTAAGCAATTTAATTTAACTTTGAACTCGAATTTTAAACAAATGAAAATGAAAACGACTTTAATAGTTTCTTTAATTACTGCTTTGTCTTTTGCTACTAATTTTTCATTGGCACAAAAACTAACCTTCTGTGAAAAAGCTGATGCTTCGGGAAATGCGGTAAACGCCAATACAACATTTACAGTGGCAAAAAATGGCGGCCCTGTAACATTACTGTTTAATCTTGCTGCCGGCAGTAAACTATCTGTTGTAAATTTTGATCTTTACAAAGTTGTAGATGGAAAAGAAATTTATCAGTCAACAATCAAGCAACCCGTAAGTGGTTCATGGGTTGCGAAACAAATTACACTCTACGATGCAGGAAAATACCGCGTGTATGTATTTGATGATGCTGATAAAGAACTTGCAAAAGGCGAGTTGATGATAAAGAAATAATTAATCAGGTATGCTTGCTTAATTCTTCTCTTAAATTTTTTGCAAGCCCTGCAACCACAAGATCATAAGAGTGATCAATCAACTCAAGAATAATTTTATCACGCACATTTCCATCCCAGATAACCGTGTTCCATTTTTTCTTATTCATGTGATAGCCCGCGATTATTGAAGAAAATTTTTCACGCAACTCCACCGCATATTCGGGATCGCATTTGAGATTACATTGAGCAGGTGAAGCGTTTAATGAAGTGAGCGCAAATAATTTTCCCATTACTTTAAATACCAGAGTGGTTTCATCAAATGGAAAATCTTCGGTAACTCCTTTTTTCTTCAAACAGTATTCACGAAAGAATTCGATGTTCATTTACTTAATGGTTAAAGTGTTAAATTGTTGCTTGACAATAATTGCTTCTTAATAAGCTGCTAACGTTCCTTCATTTTACCCCTGACCCCTAAAGGGGAAACGCGCGTTACTCATGATTCGAATACCTTTCACATTTTCTTCAGGAATAAATAAGTTGTTTCGAAATTGGACAACGCTTCAATCTATGTGTTCCCCTTTACGTGTCAGGGGTAAAATGAAAGTCATCATCAACTGGTATCTCGTTTTTTTTAAAAGGAGGTTCTCTCGAAGTGACTTAAATGGCCTGTCACTAGGAGCTTGTCGAGAAGAAAAAATATTAATCTTCATCTTCTTCAAACAACAATTGATTCAAAGCTTCCTGCAACTCGCGGTGTGCATGCGCATCTTTACCTAAAGTTCTTTACAAACCATCATTAAAAGTTTCTTCTGCTTTTTGCTTTTCATTTCTGCGCTGGTACAATTTCCCCAAGTGATAATAAGTGCCTGTATAATTTGGATTGCCCGAAAGAATTTTTTGGTAAAATGAGAGCGCGGTTTCATCATCACCCATATTCACATATTCTGTCGCCAATGCGTATAAAACAAAACTATCATTAGGGTTCTGTTCTAAAAAATTATTTAGCTGATCAATTCGGTTGGCACCCATCATTTATCAAAAACATTTTTGGCTACTTTCGCAGCATTATTTTAAAGCGTATTATTTCGCTGTGAATTTAAAACGAATCGTGCAGATGAAAATCTTAGTTTGTATCAGCAAAACCCCCGACACCACCACCAAAATTTCTTTTGTAGATGGCAACACCAAATTTAATTATGAAAAAGTTCAACTCATCATTAATCCTTACGATGAATGGTATGCCCTCGTGCGCGCACTCGAATTGAAAGAGAAAGGTTTGGCAGCGCAGGTTAGTGTGATCAATGTTGGATTGGCTGACAGTGATGCAATCATAAGAAAGGCATTAGCAATTGGTGGTGATGATGCAGTGAGAGTAAATGCCGAACCCACTGATGCATTTTTTGTGGCTGATCAAATCGCGCAGTATGCAATCAATGAAAAGTATGATGCTGTTTTTTTGGGAAAGGAAACCATTGACTACAATGGCTCGCAAGTAGGCGGCATGGTTGCAGGCATTATGGATGTGCCCTTCATTTCACTCGCATCAAAATTTGAATTGAATGGAAATGTTGCTACAGCTGAACGCGATATTTCGGGTGGAAAAGAAACCATTGAAGTAACAGCACCCTTCGTAATCAGTTGTTCTAAAGGAATGGCTGAAGCAAGAATACCAAACATGCGCGGGATAATGGCCGCACGTACAAAACCTATTAAAGTGATTGAACCAAACGCAACTGAAAAATTGACTTCAGTAAAAAATTATGAATTGCCAATTGAAAAAGCAGGATGCAAAATGATTGCTGCTGACAATGTGGAAGAGTTAGTGCGCTTGCTGCACGAAGAAGCGAAGGTTATTTGAATGAATTGAAAGTTGAAAGTTGTTCCAAAGGAATCCCTATTGGAAAAATTGAAAATGCTTTTTGGAAAAAGGAAAATAGAAAATTGAAATAATATTATGAGTGTACTTGTTTATGTAGAAGCCACCGACGGAAAATTTAAGAAGCCATCATTTGAAGCAATTACCTATGGAGCTAAAGTAGCTGCCATGCTTAATGTTGAAATTCATGCTTTGTGCATTGGTGAAGTGAGTGATGATGAATTGAAATCGCTCGGCAACTATGGCGCAAATAAAATATGGTTTGTAAAAGATGAGCGCCTCAAAAATTTTGATCCGCTCGTGTATGCTAAAGTGATCACGCAGGTTGAGTCGCAAACAAACAGCGATGTTCTTGTGCTCATTCAAAATTTTAATGGTAAAGCAATTGCACCCATTCTCTCTGCAAGATTAAAAGCAGGTTTAATTTCGGGTGCTGTTGATCTGCCTTTGATGAGCGGCGATTCATTTACAGTTAAGAAAAATGTATTCTCGGGAAAAGCCATTGCGAATTACGAAATGCATTCAGCCAAAAAAATTATTGCACTCACTTCAAATTCTATTGCACCGGTTGCAACTGAAAACAAAGCAACAGTGCAGGAAATAAAAATTGAATTGACTGATGCTGATTTTAAATTGAAAGTAAAAGAAGTAGTAAAAGCATCGTGTAAAATTTCATTGGCCGATGCAGAAATTGTTGTCTCGGCAGGCAGAGGAATGAAAGGCCCTGAGAATTGGGGGATGATAGAAGAGATGGCAAACATACTCGGCGCTGCTACTGCATGCTCGCGCCCGGTGGCAGATATTAACTGGCGCCCGCATGGCGAACACGTAGGGCAAACCGGTTTAACTGTGCGGCCTAATTTGTACATTGCAATAGGAATATCGGGAGCCATACAGCATCTTGCGGGTGTTAACGGAAGCAAGGTGATGGTGGTGATTAACAAGGATGCTGAAGCACCATTTTTTAAAGCAGCAGATTACGGAATTGTAGGTGATGTTTTTGAAGTGGTGCCGAAACTGAATGAAGCATTTAAGAAATTTAAATCAGGTAATTAATTTTGTAAGAGAAAAATTTTTATGCGGAAGATCGAATTGGAAATCGTTGCCCTCTCACATAGCATTACGCAATCACATTCTTATGCCGTGGTGTTGGGTGAAGTGAATGGCATTCGCCGCCTCCCGATTGTGATCGGCGGTTTTGAAGCACAGGCAATTGCTGTGGCATTGGAGAAAATGAATCCTACCCGGCCACTCACACACGACTTGATGAAGAGCATGAGCCAGGCATTTAACATCGAGATCAAAGAGATAATCATCAATAATTTATTGGACGGAATTTTTTATTCGCAATTAATTTGTAAGCACGAGAATGAAGTGGTGGAAATTGATTCGCGCACTTCAGATGCCATTGCATTAGCGGTTCGCTTCGAATGCCCCATCTACACTTATGAATTTATTCTCGACTCGGCAGGCCTGGTAATGGATGAAACCGGTAAAGAAGAAAAGTTAGAAATCAAAGAAGCAAAGCCCGAGAAAAAAACAGCCACATCAAATTTTAAAGCCGGCGATCTTGCTAAATTTTCTATTCCCGACTTAGATGCGCTCCTCCACTCTCTATTGGAGAAAGAAGATTACGAACAGGCAATTGCAGTGAGGGATGAGATTGGGAGGAGGAAGAAGCAGTCATAAGGGTTGAGTGTTGGTTTTTATTTCCCCCTTGGTAAAATCATAACTTCACAACTTTAAATGAATTCGCAAAAGCAAATAATTTATCTTGACAATAACGCTACAACACCGATTGATAAACGAGTGTTGGATGCAATGATGCCTTTTCTTACTCACGAATTTGCGAACGCAAATAGCACACATCAGTTTGGTGTAGGTGCTTATGAAGCTGTCAAAGCTGCACGAATACAAGTGAGTGAATTGATTCATGCAGAAGCAAATGAAATCATTTTTACAAGTGGTTCAACGGAAGCAATCAACCTGGCAATAAAAGGCGTTGCTGAAAATTATTCTACAAAAGTCCGCCTGCCTGGCGGGAGGGGAAAACATATTGTAACTGTTGCAACTGAACATTCGGCTGTGCTTGATGTGTGCAAGTATCTTGAAACGAAGGGTTGTGAAATTACTTTTCTCCCTGTGAAGATTGACGGACTTGTTGATGTTACTGAACTGAAAAAAGTTTTGCGAACTGATACAATTCTTGTGTGTGTGATGTATG
>JAJAYG010000447.1 GCA_026786335.1 Chitinophagales bacterium
AAAAATTTTCTTCAGTTATTTATAACCATGATCACACGGGACTAATCCATCACCATGAGCAAGTAGTAATCTTTTAACCGCAATTTTAATTTCTTCCTGTTGCTGAAAAACAGGAATGCCAAGTTCAACTGTGAAATAATCCTTCATCCATTGATCGTGATTGCCGGTAAAGAAATAAATAGGAATATTTCTATCACGCAATTCGGCCAATTTACCGAGCACACGAACAAAGCCGCGTGCAACTCCCTCCCTGTATTCAAACCAGAAATCAAACAGATCGCCGAGAATAAAAATTGCATGTGCATCTTTTGAAATTTCATCGAGCCACTTGCAAAATCTTTTTTCTCTGGCTAACGATGATTCATAATCGGGAACACCAAGGTGAATATCTGAAACGAAGTAGATTTTTCCTGAGACTTTTGGAATGGGTTCCATTAAGCAGCGGGCTGGTCAATAAAGAAAACGTAAACTTCTTTTGGACCATGTGCGCCGAGCACTAAAGTTTTTTCAATGTCGGCAGTGCGGCTTGGCCCGGTTGCAATGGAAATCATTGATGGCATGTTGCCATTGTATTTTTCAACTACATATTGCAATGCTTCTTTCATTTCATAAAACAACTGATTGTTGTAAGCAACCGCAATATGAATGGGCGGATAAATTGACAATGCTCTACCCGATTCTTTGCGTGATGAAAGAAGAATGCTTCCTGTTCTTGCTACTAAACATTCAACACTGGTAATTCCTGCATCGGCTTTCTCTAAACTCTTACCTACTTTTAATTTTGCAAATGCTTGCTTTTGAAAAAGGTCTTGCAATGCATACTCCCATGCATATAAATTCTGCCAGTCCTTTTCCTGCGCAAGCACTGAAAGGTTTTCTAAAAACTGTCTTTCATTTTCGCAGTAAATAAAATTGCCTTGTATCTTTTTAAACTCTTCGGCAAAGATTACATCGAGCGTATCTGAAGGCGCCTGATATACAGATGCAGTTGAATCAACATTTAAAAATGGCTGATCGGTTGGCTGTATCAATGCCTTGCGAATATTTTTAAGAATGCGCTCTTTGGAGGTTGGTTCCATGTAAAGTTTATAGGGCAAATTTACTTTTTGTAATTCATATATATGCAATTAAAAGTTGCTTCCAAAAAATAATTTTGTGATGTCTAAATAATTATTTTAGTTTTAAGAGTTCAATTTTAAGTTCACCTAAAAAAGTTCATCCCATGAAAAATTTAAACTCTGTTTTTCTCCACAATTTTAACGTCTACCTCTTTCTCATTTGCTTCTCTCTGTTGCTACAATCAAATGATATTTATTGAACTAATAGTTTACCTCCTGCTCGAATGTGGGAACTTACAATGTAAGTACAACAGACAACCCTACATTGTATAATTATGAAGATTGGTTTTATGACGCTGTGCAAGCTGCTGATGGAGGATATGTCGCAGTTGGGTTCACTGAAATTTATTATAATGGTAATCATTATAAGCAGCCTGTAATTGCAATGTTTGATAACATCTGAAAATTGATATGGGAACAATATTACGATGCAGGTGATCCAGATCAGGAAGGATTACTAAATCATGTAGTTGCAGTTAGTGGTGGGTATATCGCATCTGGAAACAAAAATATTAGCAGCACTAATCATAACGTTTTGATAATTAAAATAAATACGGGAGGTGCATTGATTAGTGGCTATCCTAAACTTTACGGTAACAGCAACCTTGTAAACATTGGAAATAATATCGGTGCAGGTGGCTATGCATTCATTGAACCGATTCTTAATGCCGGAACTATTACAGGTTATATTGTTGGGGCAACAGCAGTAAGTAATGCGCAGGCAGGTTTTTCAGCCGATGGTGCTTTACTAATTAAATTAAATCCAGATGGAACACTTAATACCACAGATTTTACAAATGGATATAAGATTTATAGCAATACTGCATATGGTTACTCAACAGGTTACCACGTGATTTGTATAAACAATGCAAGCAATACAACGCAGGCATTTGCATTTGCGGGAAATCAGATTTCTTCTTCTTCAGAACCCGATGCATTTGTAATTAAAACAAATTTAAATGGTGTAGAATTATGGCACAATATATTTAGTGAAAGTAGTTTAGGCGTAAACACATATACCGATGTTAACAGTGGAAGTTAAGGACCGTTATGCGGTGGAGGCAATAATGAAACAGGACATGAAACTGCATTCGATCTCAAATATGTTTATGATGCGACTGCGGGTAACGACTACATTGTTGTTAGCTGTGAATTTGACATTTACACTTGTTCATCATGTTCCTGCGCTGCATTTCGGGTAATCGGCAGCGAATACCTTGATGTTGATGCAGCGATTTTACGACTTGACAATACAAGTGGAACTGTTGAAGCCGCAACGAACGCAGAGCATTTTACTGGCATTGACTTTTTTCCTTCACTCTCGTTTTTCTCTGATGGTTTTGTTGTTATTGGCAGCAAAATACATAGTAGTACAGATGCAGATCCGAATAAAGTACGAATGCAGTTAGTAAAATTTAAAGTTAATTCAACTTCAATTAATGTTAAGTTTAGTAAAGATTACCCTGCAGATGAACAAGCATGCCCTACTTCATTTTCCGGAGGAGGTGGTGAATTAAGATTTCACTTCAATTGATGAACTTGAATCCATTAATGAGCAAATAAATTTGCTTAATAATAACTTAGAAGAATCAAAAGATTCAAGTTTGATTGACCAACTTAATGACTTAAATTTTCAGAGAACAATTCTCATCTATAAAATCATTGGTGAATATAGTAACGCGGATGAAGTTGACAGCATAGCTGATTTTCTTCTTTCGGAAAATGAAAACCGTATGGCAGTTCCATATTTATTGAATCAGAATCGTTTTGATGAAGTGAGTAAAATAATTTCAGAAATAAAACAGGAAGAACAGGAAGATATTGATTATGTTTCATTAGTTAATCTTGAAATCAGTTTGAAAGAAAAAGGTAAAACATGGTTTGATATTTCTGATGATGATGAAAAACTAATAAGACAAATCGCAAACGATTCAACACTATTGAGCAGGCAAGCACAGAATATTTTGGAGCTTGTTTTTGGTGAAGATTACCCTGTAGTTAATCCTGAACTCCCGCAAGAGATAAATAAGGATGAAAGGCAATTCTCGTATGAAGGAACAAAGCCACTCTTGAGGTTATATCCAAATCCAGCAAGTGCTTTTCTTACCTTGGTAATTAATGGAATAACAAGTTTAAAATATGATGTTGCAATGCAAGACATATTTGGCAGGTCTATCCTACAAAAACAATTCTTTGAAAATGGGAAGTATGATATTCCTGTTCAAGGAATTTTAGCAGGCATGTATCTTATAACGATTAGTGCCGATGACAATCAAATTCTAACCTATAAACTTATCATTAGTAAATGAAAAAAGTGCTTGTAATAATAAGCGCTTTGATAATTCACTCAGTAGACGGATTTACGCAATCAAACGCTTTCGACATAACAATTGACTATCAAGGAATTTACGAATGGGGATGGTCTGTGCTTGTCGTTGATAGCGATTCGTATTTAGTAACGGGTAGTGGTGGAGATTCATTGTTCAATAATGATGGCTTGATCTACAACTTAAAATTGAATGGTGAACTCAATTCATTCAATCAAATATCAAGAGATGGCCATGATTTTTATGTCGGTCTCAGTGGTTCAGCTAAAAAAACCCTTGACAATAATTTCATTGTAGCTGGCGGGGTAAATAAGGATAATCCTTTGGATCAAGATGCACTATTAGTAAAGTATAATCAGTTTGGCGATACTCTTTTTGTAAAGTACAATGGCAATGTGTTCGACAACTTTTACAACAGTGCAATACTATCAGATGGCGGCTATGCATTAAT
>JAJAYG010000448.1 GCA_026786335.1 Chitinophagales bacterium
GAAAAAATTTCTCTGCCGAGAACATCAATGAGTTTGAAAGTGATTGATTGTTGTTTTACAAGTGTAACTTCAATCGTAATATTTCCATCATTAGGATTTGGAAAAACAGATAAGCAGCATTCAATATTTTCTGTTGGGAAAATTCCGGTACCAAATCCAGCAGTTGTTTTTACAATCCAGTAATCATAAAGGCCCTGGCTTGCCTGGGTTTTGTCTCAGCTGATTCCGGAATAGGACGATCCGCCCAGGATACATCCGCCGTCGGCAGTTTGCTGAAGAGAATTAAGGTAATCATCGTCGTTGCCTCCAAATCTTGCATCCCATTGCTTTACTCCATCTGCATCGGTCTTTACAATCCAGTAATCATAAAGGCCCTGGCTTGCCTGTGTTTTGTCTCCGCTGATTTCTGAATTGGAATATCCACCCGGAATATATCCCCCGTCGGCAGTTTGTTGAAGAGATTTAAGGTAATCATTGTCGCTTCCACCAAACCGTGTATCCCATTGTTTTACTCCAGAGGCATCGGTCTTTACAATCCAGTAATCATAGCCACACTGGCTTGCCTGGGTTTTGTCTCAGCTGATTCCAGAATAGGACGATCCGCCCAGGATACATCCGCCGTCGGCAGTTTGCTGAAGAGAATAAAGGACATCCCAGTCGCTGCCTCCAAACCGTGTATCCCATTGTTTTACTCCACCGGCATCGGTCTTTACAATCCAAGTAATCACCATCACCTTGGCTTGCCTTTGTTTTGTGTCCGCCGATTCCTGAATAGGAATATCCACCCAGGATATATCCCCCGTCAGCAGTTTGCTGAAGAGATTGAATGATCTCGGTGCTGTTGCCTCCAAACCGTGCACCCCACTCTTTAACGGGTGCTGTTTGTGCCAAGGCAATAGAGAATGTGAATGCAAAAGCAATTGTGAATATTGTTTTTAGTGTACTTCCAGCGAAAGAGTGGGATCTTCCCGAAGTGACAGATTGCACGTTACGCATAATTGAATTTGTGTTTGTCATAAGAATTGGTTTATGTTTTAGGTTATGAAATTTATTTCGAAAAATTGGCATCAAAAAATTTATCAAAAAAGAAAAACGAATCTTCCCCACAAACCACCCGACTTAAAGATTACTATCAATTCAATAGAGAAAAAAAATTCCTCTGCTCCCCCTCATGATCCCGATTACACCGGGACGCACTATTGTTAAGAATTTCTGTTAAAGAATTTTCTCACTGCGGTTGAAGAGTTGAGGACGAGGGGCAAGCGAAGATGCTGTTTGCGAGAGGTCGGGAAATCTTCAACGAATCAAATGTAAAAAGTTTAAAAATAAAATTCAAGTGTTTTTTAAAAAAATATTTTTAAAAAAATCATTCTTGCGATGTATCCCGCACTCACAAACAATCTCACGTGCGCATACACCGCCCGGGTACTCAATCGCGGGCACAATTCAAAGTGCATTTTGATCTGTATTTCATTTTCATTCCACAAAAAGAAAAAATGATTTGTTACATCTTTTCAAAACCTGTTACTTTATTTTTTCATGTTTTATTTATACGGTAAATCATTGTTCTTGAAGTTCTCATTCTTGTCGCAATCTTTGGAACCGGCTCGCCTTGTTTTATGCAGCTTAGAATTTTTATCTTCTTTGATGATGTTCTTCATTGTGGCGATAGAAAAAGTTGCCGAATCAATAAAGTGGAGTTTCTCAATCTTTTCTTCACCAAGAATCTTGATGATCGCACCATAATTAATTCCCGGCTCTTGGGCATTGTTCTTTGTTTTCATTGGCAGAAGATACGGCGCTTGAATTTTTAATTACCGATGCAAAAATGTTTGACATTCACCCGGCAAACAAATACATGAAAGTAGATAATTGATAATAGGAAATTTCTTCGGGCCTTTAATCTTCCCATGCTACATAATAATCATTGTCTTGCTTTAACAAAGCAACTTCTTCCTGATTGTGACTTTGTGTGCAGATGCCAATGCAATCAGGACTCCACACATAATCACCGTTTGAATCAATGCGACTCATGTACACATCATCATTCAATGATGACCATGCCGCAACAAACCCACTCTCCTAATCGGGAATAATCATGAACACAGTTTGAAATGCATAAGTGGCACCGGTTCCGCCGGTGCATGAAGTGATGTTCTAATCAGAAGCCCAAAGCAGTGTGCTGTCTTGATTGAAACGCTGCACGAAAAAATTTGCATTCAGCCATGCAACATAACCTCCACCTACGCCATCAGAAATGAGATAAGGATAACCTGAATTACTATAACCTTCCATAGATTTTCCGTTGTAACCCCACAAAACATTTCCGTTTTCATCAATGCGGTTGATATCAACGTAGTTATATCCGAAGCCGGTTGGAATTGTAGCAAAGTAACAGCCATCATCTTTCTGCATCATTTCAAAATCAATGATTCCAAAATAGCTTCCGCCGGCTGTCAAATTTTTTCCGGCAACGGCCACATTGTTGTTCCAGAGAAACTCACCATCGCTTTCGAGTTTTTGAGCATAGAGCGTGTCGCCGTAAGTTCCTTGCGTCCATGCGAGTAAAATCTTATTGTTGTTGTTAAGCACTGCATGTATTTTAC
>JAJAYG010000449.1 GCA_026786335.1 Chitinophagales bacterium
CTTCAGGAGAAAAATAAATTTCTGATTGCCGAATTAAATAAAAGAGTTAAAGAACAGGAAAACACTTTGACTCTTTTTAAAAAGTATGTGCCGGAATCCATTGTAGAAAAATCTTTAAAGGCGGATAGCTTAGGAATATTCGATGGGGAATTAAGGGAAGTCTCAGTAATGTTTTGCGACGTACGCAACTTTACCGAGATGAGTGCCGATAAAGATCCGAAGGAAGTAGTGAAGTTTCTCAATGAGTTTTATACAGTGATGACCAAGTCAATAACCGAACACAATGGTTTTGTTAATCAGTTTATAGGTGATGAAATATTTGCAACTTTCGGTGCGCCGCTTACTTTCCCCGAGAACCACACCAACGCAGTTTACTGTTCAATTGAAATGATAGCTCGATTACAAATTCTAAATGAAAAATATTTTAAGATAATGAATCGAAGTATTGAAGTGGGAATTGGAATTAATACAGGAAATGTAATTGCCGGAAATTTGGGAACTGTTGACAGGCTTGAATACTCAATAACGGGCGACACAGTGAACACAGGAAAAAGAATTGAATCGCTTACTACCAATTCGCCTAACACAATTCTTATAAATACACCAACATACAATTATGTAAACCATCTTTTTGATTTAAAACCATGGGAACCTGTATTGGTAAAAGGAATCAAAGATCCGTTGCACGTTTTCGAAGTGCTCGGAAAAAAATAATTTATACAGAAATCAATTGTGCTTTTATAAATTGAAATGAAAAAAAACAACAACACATTTTTCGATCGTGTTTATGAAGTAGTACTTAAAATTCCCAAAGGCAACGTAACCAATTACGGAGCCATTGCCGATTATTTAGGAACAGGTCTTTCTGCCCGCATGGTTGGCTGGGCTATGAATGCGGCACACACTTCTACTCCCAAAATTCCTGCTCATCGTGTGGTAAACAGAAATGGAATGCTAACCGGCAAACATCATTTCTCTACTCCAACTTTAATGCAGGATTTATTGGAAGCAGAAGGAATGGAAATAGTTGATGATGAAATTCAAAATTTTAAAAAACATTTTTGGGATCCATCAACTGAACTTGGTTCAAAAAATTCTGCAAAAAAGAAATTATCATCTCTTCCTAAATTAAAGAAAGGGCACCGCTTGCGCTAATGCCCTTTCTCCTAACAAACCCCCAACCCTTACTTCATCATATTGTGACGAAGAATAATTCTGCGTGCTTCATTAGGATGCGCCTTTGCAAACTTTTTGAAACGCGTTCTGCGATTATTGATCGGGTTATCTACGAATTTGGCTTTTAAAACCGGGTTCGCATTAATTTGATAATTCAACCTGGCCGCTTTTACTCTGCCGTTGCTGTTTGTAACCAAAGATGTTGTTTTTACCTGAGCACTTGCTGTTGTAAATGCTGAAGATGCAAGAGAAACAACTAAACCTGCTGCAATAATTAAAAATGTTTTTTTCATAATTTAAAAGTTTTATGCCAATTGTTTTTCCAATGCTATGCCAGAAAACGAAATATCTTTCCGCTTCAGTATTTTAACTCAGTTTTGACATATGTGTGGCATTGCAGGAATTGTTGCTAAAAAAAATGAGGGCAAAGAATGGATGAAGTATTTGCATGCTGCAACTAATGCGCTCAAGTTGCGCGGCCCCGATGCGCAGAATTATTTCTCCGAGAATCAAGTTGCATTCGGTCATTGCAGACTTTCCATCATCGATCTTTCAGAAGCTGCAAACCAACCAATGACTGATGAACAAAAGCATTATACCATTATTTACAATGGCGAAATTTTTAATTTCAAATTACTAAAGAAAGATCTTGAGCAGCGCGGGATTTCATTCAATACAAATTCCGATACAGAAATTTTGTTGAAGCTGTATGATTTGTATGGCAAGGAAATGTTGCAAATGCTCAATGGCTTTTTTGCTCTTGCAATTTATGATCATCAGCAGAAAAACGTTTTTATAGCAAGAGATCGCTTTGGTGTAAAACCAATGTTTTATTATGAAGATGAAAATGTTTTTGTTTTTGCTTCTGAAATGAAAGCGCTTCTTCAGTTCCCTATAAAAAAAGAGATGGATACAACTTCACTCTTTCAATACCTTCAACTTAATTACATTCCTGCGCCCCACACGATTTTTAAATCAATAAAAAAAATACTGCCTGGTAATTCAATTTTTATTTCAAATGAAAAAATAATTACGGAACAATGGTATCAGATTCCATATTCATCAGAAACAATTTCAACTTGCAGTTATGATCAAGCACAGAAAAAACTTTTTGACCTGCTTAATGATGCAGTTCAATTGCGGTTGATCAGCGATGTTCCGCTCGGTTCATTTCTTTCCGGCGGAATTGATTCTTCCATCATTAGCGGGCTTGCTTCATTACACACCAATCAACTTAAAACATTTTCAATCGGCTATAGTGATGATCCTTTTTTTGATGAAACAGATTATGCAAAGTTGGTTGCAAAGCATTTTAAAACAGAACACACAATTTTCAACTTATCAAGAAGTGATATGTACGAATCGCTTGATGCAGTTTTGAATTACCTCGATGAACCATTTGCCGATTCCTCTGCATTGCCGGTTTATATACTCAGCAAGCAAACCCGCAAGCATGTAAAGGTTGCTTTGAGTGGTGATGGCGCCGATGAAATTTTCGGCGGCTACCTCAAACATCTCGGAGAGTTTCGCTCGCGCAATCCAAAGATTGGAGAAAGAGCAATAAGCTTTTTTTCACCCGCGATAAATTTATTTCCTGCTTCCCGAAAAAGTTTTATTGGCAATACAGCGCGCCGCATTCAAAAATTTGCTGAGGGATTAAAGTTGAACGACCGTGATCGCTATTGGAGATGGTGTTCAATTACAAATTCAGATGATGCCAATCAAATGTTAATTCATTCTGCAGATGAAAATGAATTTTTGAAAAGAAGAGCCGAACTCACAAAATATATTCATTCAAAAAATGATTTCAATGAAGTCTTGTTGAATGATGTGCATTTGGTTTTGCCCAATGATATGCTTCACAAAGTTGACAGCATGAGTATGGCAAACAGTTTAGAAGTGCGCACACCGTTTTTGGATTACCGCGTGGTTGAATTTGCATTTTCAATCCCTGCAGCGTTTAAAATTGACAGAACTTATCGGAAAAAAATTGTGCATGATGCATTCAAAAACTTTCTGCCAAAAGAGCTTTATCACCGCCGCAAAAAAGGATTTGAAATTCCATTGCAAAGTTTACTTACTCATGAATTAAGATCTTTGGTTGATGAGAATCTTAGCAATGGATTTTTAAAACAGCAAAATATTTTTAATGCTGTTTCAGTTCAAAAACTAATTGAACAAATGCGTTCAAATAATCCAGGAGACACTGCAGCAAGAGTTTGGGCATTGCTCGTGTTTCAGCATTGGTGGAAGAAGTGGATGAATTGAAAAGTTATTTTTGCTGCTGCTTATTTTTGACACCCTGTTAACATTCTTCATTCACATAATCATTAATGCCTCGCATTCTTAGAATCATCAATCGCCTCAATCTTGGAGGGCCCACTTTTAATGCGGCCTATCTCACTAAATTTCTGGCGCCTGAGTTTGAAACTTTATTAGTGGCGGGAATGATTGATGAGTCTGAAGCGAGTTCTGAATTTGTTTTGCATGAAATGGATTTACACCCTGTTTACATTCCTGAGATGTATCGCGAAATAAATTTGGTGAGAGACACACAAGCATATTTTAAGCTCAAAAAAATCATCCGCGATTTTAAGCCACACATTGTTCACACGCATGCCGCAAAAGCAGGTGCATTAGGAAGAATGGCGGCTGATGCCTGTAAGGTGCAGGTAATCATTCATACATTTCATGGCCACGTTTTTCATTCTTATTTCTCTCCCTTAAAAACAAATGCATTCATCAATATTGAAAGGAGGCTTGCAAAAAAAAGTTCTAAGATTATTGCCATCAGCGAAAGCCAGAAAAAGGAATTAAGTGAAGTATATAAAATTTGTGAGCCCGAAAAAATTGAAATTGTGCCACTTGGGTTTGATCTTAGAAAATTTTCGGAGCACAGAAATGCAAAAAGAAAAAAATTCAGGACTCATTACCTCATTGATGATGATGAAATAGTGATCTCTATTGTTGGAAGGCTTGTGCCGGTAAAAAACCACGCACTTTTTCTTCGTTCAATAAAAAATATTTTAGAAGGAACTTCAAAAAAGATAAGGGCATTTATTATTGGTGATGGTGAAAGCAGGGAGATC
>JAJAYG010000450.1 GCA_026786335.1 Chitinophagales bacterium
CCATTGCATTTTGAACTGCATTGCTGATGAGTAAAATAAAAACAAGATCTATAATTGAGAGTTGCGACAACTCTTTCTTGCCGAAAAGAATTATTGCGGCAAGAAGAAAAAAATAAATAATGGCTGTGCATATTAAAACAAGCAGGTACTCATTCATAATAATTTTTTTAGTGAACTGAATTAATGACGGATTACACCTAAGCTATCCAACTCTTCAGGTGTAACACTGGGCGGCATAATGCCATGCGAAATTTTGTACGCAATAAAATCGCCGGTGCGTTTTGCATCGGCTTCATTTTTAAAACCGCTGTTGCCGCTTACTGCCGGTATATTCGGCTGATGGATGGAGAGTTTTCCATCTGTGTATATATCATAACCAAAACCTGCATTAGTCTCAATTGTTTTAACTGAAATATTTGCTGCAACTGCAGAAGTTGAATCATTTGAAGAAGCAAGAGCCGCTGAAACTACTTTTTCTTCATTTGAAATATTGATGCTGTCTTTGCTGTTTTCTTCTTGTGTGGTTTCTGTTGAAGAAGAAGAATTACAAGATGCAAAAAGCTGCATGATTAAAATTGACCCTATAAAAACTAGCTTCATAAAAATCTGTTTTGTATTGTGCATGTGTTTAAGATTTAATTCTGTTATTGAAATGAATATTCAAAAATACTCAGAGTTAATTAGATCGTCAGCGTTTTTTTTTATCTTCATCTAAGTAATCAGGTTCCCAATTTTTCCTTTCTATTTTTACAATCGAACTAAACTACCTATGAAAAAGAATCTCCTCTTCGCGTTTTGCATTGCATTATTTTTTTTAAATATTGAATTTATTTCAGCCCAGAAAAAAACAAAAACTTCAACAGCAGTTTCAGCTAACCAATACGATCCCATTTTATTTAATGGAATGAAGTGGCGGAGCATTGGACCCTGGCGCGGCGGAAGATCACTTGCTGTGTGCGGTGTAATGCAAGATAATCAGACTTATTATTTCGGTGCCGTAGGTGGCGGCATTTGGAAAACTGTTGACGGCGGAAGAAGTTGGAAATCAATTTCCGATTCTTCCTTTCACTCTTCATCAGTAGGTGCAATTGCAGTTGCTCCGAGTGATCCCAATATAATTTATGCAGG
The DNA here is from genome assembly GCA_026786335.1 of Chitinophagales bacterium. Lineage (GTDB taxonomy): Bacteria > Bacteroidota > Bacteroidia > Chitinophagales > UBA10324 > JAJAYG01. Next base: position 1,129 of record JAJAYG010000450.1, read on the forward strand.
AATGGGTGAGGCAGAAATGCGCGGCAACATTTCTTTTGGCGATGGAATTTATAAATCTCTTGATGCAGGTAAAGCATGGAAACACATTGGCCTGGAAAAATCTTACGCCATTCAAAATATTCTGGTGCATCCTAAAAATCCTGATCTGGTTTATGCATCGTGCATGGGGAAGGTTTTTGGTGCTAACAAAGAGCGAGGTTTATATCGCAGTAAAGATGGCGGCAAAACATGGGAACAAATTCTTTCCAAAAATGACAGCACCGGTTGTTACGATGTAAAGTTTGATCCATCGAATCCACTGATAATGTATGCAACATTATGGCAAGCACACCGCACTCCATATTCATTGAGCAGCGGCGGTAAAGGTTGTGGCTTGTATAAATCTGTTGACGGTGGTGATAGCTGGAAAAATATTTCGCAGAATGCAGGAATGCCTGTTGGCTTGCTTGGAAAAATTACCACAACTATATCACCTGTAAATCACAACAGAGTTTGGGCAATGGTAGAGAATGCAGCAGCAGGTGGTTTGTTTAGAAGTGAAGATGGCGGTGAACACTGGAATCAAATTAATACCGATAAAAATTTGCGCCAGCGCCCGTGGTACTTCTCTCAAATTTATGCCGACCCGCAAGATGTGGATGGCATTATTGTTTTGAATGTGAGTGCTTGGATTTCGAAAGACGGAGGAAAAACTTTTGACCGCATCAATAACCACCATGGCGATAATCATGATTTGTGGTGGAACCCTAACAACAATAAAAACTGGATAATGGGTGATGATGGTGGTGGTGAAATAACTTTTGATGGCGGCAATTCTTTTTCCGATCTTGATTTTCCTACCGCTCAGTTTTATCACGTATCGGTTGACAATGATTTTCCTTACAATGTCTATGGTGCGCAGCAGGATAATTCTTCGATCAAAATAAAAAGCAGAACCGATGGCTACAGTATTGGCGCAAATGATTGGTATCCCGTTGCAGGTGGCGAAGCCGGTTACATTGTTTCAGATCCAAATGATCCTGATATTACTTATGGCGGCGAATACGACGGACAGTTGAGTAGCTACAACAAAAAGCTAAATCAGTATCAGGCGATTTCTGTTTTTCCCGAAGCATGGATTGGCAGTGCTGCTAATGCAAAACAGTATCGTTTCAACTGGACTTATCCGATTGTTTTTTCGCCCTTCAACGCTAAATGTTTTTATGTAACATCAAATATTGTTCACCACAGCTGCGATGGCGGAAATTCATGGGAAAATATTTCAACCGATCTCACAAGCAATGATCCCAAGACCACGATGCTCAGTGGCGGACCGATTACAAAGGACAACACCGGCGCAGAAGTTTATGCTTCCATTTTTTCTTTTGCCGAATCTTATTTTCAGCAGGGAGTTTTGTGGGCAGGAAGTGATGATGGATTAATTCATGTTTCAAAAGATGATGGAAAAAATTGGGAAAATGTTTCCGTTCCAAAATCACAATTGAGTGACTTTGCTTTAATAACCCAAATTGATCCTTCGCATTTTGATGCCGGCACTGTTTATATTTCTGCAACGCGTTACAAGAGTGATGATACCAAACCCTATTTATTCAAGTCAAATGATTTTGGTAAATCATGGAAGACGATTGTAAACGGAATTCCCGATGGTGCTTATTGCAGAGTAATTCGTGAAGACCCTAATCAACAAGGTTTGTTATATGCAGGAACCGAAATTGGTGTTTATGTTTCATTCAATGATGGTGAACACTGGCAGCCGCTGCAAATTAATTTGCCAATTTCACCGGTGCATGATCTTCAAATTCAAAAGCGCGAAAAGGATTTGGTGATTGCAACACATGGAAGATCATTTTGGATTCTCGATGACCTCACTCCACTTTATCAACTAAGAGTTACTGATGAAGAAGCTAAAATGAGTGACGTAAGATATGTTCCCGGGGCAAGCAATGGCAAATATTCCTCTTATTTGCTCACACCGCGAGATGCATATCGCATGCAGGGCGGAAGTTATTACAGCGATAATATGCAAGAGGGAGAGAATGCACCCGGTGGTGTAATCTTTAATTACTATCTCAGGAACAAACCATCATCCTCCGCTAGTGCTTCGGCTGATAAAAAGAAAGAATTGAAGATGATTTTTTTTACAGAGAAGGGCGATACCGTAGTCACTTACTCCAGCACTAAAGACAAAAAAGGAGAGCCGATAAAAATTTCAAAAGATTTTTATGAAGATAAAAAAATCAAACGCAACGGAATTCTCCCTGTAGATTCAGGGATGAATCGCTTTGTGTGGGATATGCGTTACCCGGATGCAACACAAGTGAACGGTACCAATGTAATGTGGGCAGGAAGTGTTATTGGTCCGCTTGCGATACCCGGAAATTATACTGCGAAAATGTTTTTAGGTGATTCAATCATTGCAGAACAACCGTTTAAAATTTTGAAAGATCCGCGATTGAAAACAACCGATGCAGATTTTGCCGGTCAGTTTGAATTGCTGATGAAGATCAACAAGAAACTTTCTGCAACGCATGAAGCCATCAACAACAGCAACAAAGCGGTGGAACAAATCAATGCTTACCTCGCAAATGTGAGTGATACTGCACTGCAATCGGAGTTGAAAAAATTTGCAACACCCATCATTGATTCACTCAATGCCATTGCAGGGCAACTCTACCAACCAAAAGCAAAAGCACCGCAAGATGTTCTTGCAAACCCCATTATGCTAAATGATAAACTGGCAGGTGTGGGAAGTGCAGTTAGTTCGGCAGATTCAAAACCTACCATGCAATCGTATACAGCTTACAACTCGATTGCCGCGCGCATTGATGTTCAGTTAGCGAAGTTGAAAAAGATGATGGATGAAAAAATTCCGGAGTTTAATAAGATGGTGGAAGAGAAGAAAGTACCGGCGGTGAATTTGAAAAGGTGATTGCTCTATTTATTGAACTTTGACTCACTTATAAAGAAGAGAACAATGGCAAAAAATAAAACCGTCAATGTAAAAGGAACTCATTTTATGTAACAGAAGTTGAACAAATGAACAGCAGACATTTTGGTCAAGATTCCTTTCACAAAACACTTGGATTGAATTGTTTAATTATAAAAAGGGCATTGACTTTTACAGAAAATAATATGCTCCAAAAATTTTTTATCTCACCGGCAGAAATAAGGACAACAATTGTTCTTCCTGAGTACATTTGAAAAACACTAACCCCTAAAACAAATAAAAAATGGAACCACACATGAATTATTTTGCCATTGGTATTTCATCATTAATACCATTGATTACCGGCTTTATTTATTACCATCCAAAAACGATGGGTAGTGCATGGATGAAGGCAAATGGCTTCACAAAAGAAAGCATAAGCAAGGGTTCAAAACCCATTATGTTTCTGGTAACTTTAGTTACATCATTCCTGCTATCAATGTTTTTTTGGGCATGGGTAACTGGAGCTGGCGGCGTAGAAACATCGCAAGTGGTTGCAATTGACGGGCACAGTTATGTTACGTTTCAACATGGAATTGTTCATGGTATTATTTTTACGTTGCTTGTATTGTTACCTATATTCGTAAGCATGAAAATTTTTGAAATGCGCAGTTGGTCATGGGCATTTGTGAATATTGGCTACTGGAGTATCACCAGCATTCTCATGTGCGGCTTATTAAGTGGCTGGCGCTAGTTTTAAAATCTTATTTTCTCGTTTGTAAGAATTATTAGAATTATAATCGGAAATATCAATATGTTAATGTTGATTCCTACATCGACTGATACAATAATAGTTGTAACCGTTAAACCAAAACCATGGGATTTTGCTTTGAAGTTTGTCAGTATCGCAAACAATAAATTCTGTCAATTTCGGCCTGCAATCTTATTCAGTTAAAGAAACTAAAAAAGATAATAGTTAAAATAATTTCTGAGATCAATAAGTTAATAGAAGAGAAGAAAGTGCCGGTAATGAATTTGAGAAAGTAAGTTGGAATTTACATTCATTCATAAATTGATCCTTTAAGACTTAGCATTGACAAATAGAAAAGTGTTGGAATTACGTTAACCATTAAATAATCAAATGCTTTATCTTCGCACGCAATGAAATTTCTGGCAACCATACTTTCACTTTATATTTTAGCGCTTGCAGTTCAACCTGCATTGGC
>JAJAYG010000451.1 GCA_026786335.1 Chitinophagales bacterium
AACAAAGATAGTGCACGGATTGAGATAGGGAATTTTGTTTTTGGGAAGAACTTTTTTCTGTCTCATTTGACAATAACGACTATTAATAGCCCCGACCTTTATGCCGGGGACTTGAGTAAACACACTTGACGGGCTTTAGCCAAAAATTTTTACTCTTAAATCCTTTTCACTTCCTCACCTCAGGCAACTCACCGAAATGGAGAGGGGTGGCTGGCGCATGCAAACCTCTGAGTTCGATATTCAATATTAAATTTTCAAGATTTTTTACTATGTATCAAAATCATTTTCACTTCTTCACCCCAGGCCCCTTTCCGAAATGGAGAGGGGTGGCTGGCGCATAACCTCCTTCAAGATTTTTCTGATTTGAAAATAAAATTTGAATTACGTTTGGCGTTCAATGAAAATCAAACTCATCACGATTTCGAAAAATGAATCTGCAGCAGTCGAAGAATTGTTTACTGATTACACAAAGCGATTAAAGCATTACACCACTCTTGAAATTATTCAGCTTAAACCTTCATCATTAAAAGATGAAGCCACTGCCATTCTCAAAAAATTGAGCAGTGATGATGAATTGATCTTACTGGATGAAAAAGGAAAAGAATTTACCACTGTAGCGTTTTCTTCTTTCCTTCAAAAGAAAATGAATGCTTCGCGCAATCTTTGTTTTGTAATTGGCAGCGCTTATGGTTTTGATGATGACCTTAAGAAAAAAAGTTCAACGCTGATCTCGCTATCAAAAATGACACTGCCACACTTATTGGCAAAAGTGATTTTTGCTGAACAATTATACCGGGCTTTTACGGTTTTAAAGAATGAGAAATACCATCATTGATTCAATCGTTTTTAAAGCACGCTAAAATCTGAAACACGGCATAGTGTTTTTCTATTTATTTTTAAAATCAGAAACAAACAATCTATGACTATAATAACTGTTGAAATCAGAAATAATAAAGCACTTAAAATTCTGGAAGGATTAGAAGATGCAATGCTCATTCGTTTAAAAGGCACAAAGAAAATGTCGGCTGAAAAGAAAAGAATTCTTAAAGGAATAAAAAGCGCACTGAATGAAGTAGAACTGCATGCGAAGGGAAAAGTAAAACTTCAAACAGCAAGAGATTTTTTAAATGAAGTATAATGTTATCGTTTCCGAAAACTTTAAAGCGGAATTCAAACGACTGAATAAAAAATATCATTCGCTAAAAAATGATGTAGAAAATCTTATTACTCTCCTCGAAACAAATCCTATTATTGGTTCATCGCTTGGAAGAGGCTGCTAAAAAATCAGATTGGCGATAAAATCAAAAGGTACAGGCAAGAGTGGCGGAGGAAGAGTTATATCATTAGTGCGAATTCAAAAAAGCGAAGTAACACTCCTTTCAATTTATGACAAATCTGAAAAGGATACAATCAGCAGTGATGAACTCAATGCGTTGATATTGTCGCGTAAATAAATCCCTCCTTAACATTTCCTTTTACAATTGGTCTAACCTACTCACCTATTTGTCTAATAAATTTTCATTGCCAAAACAATTAAATAAAATTTGTGCTAATTAAAACTGAAGTCACGACAATGACTGAAAATTTTATTTGCAAAATGAAAATACCAACCGCTTTTATTTTTCTTTTCTTCCTCTTTTCAAGTTTAGCAAATGCTCAAAAGCCAATACTACCTGCAACACGAATTACAATTGCCCCAAAAATTGATGGCAAGCTGGATGATGCTGCATGGAAAGATCTTCCTGTTGTAAACACACCTATTACTTATTCGCCGGAATACGGAAAACCTGCAAGCCAGAAAACAGAAGTAAGGTTGGGGTATGATGATGTTGCAATTTATGTTGGTGTTTACATGTATGATTCATTACCCAGGCAAATTAAAAAACAGTTGGGCTCACGAGATGATGTAGGTGCACTTGCCGATGTTTTTACTATTGGCTTGGGCCCATACAACGATGGATTGAATGGTTACCGGCTTAGTGTTTCTGCAGCCGGTGTTCAAAGCGATGAAAAAGGATCGCCATCAAATCAGCATGATGCAAGTTGGGATGCAGTTTGGCAAAGTGCAGTTTCAATCAATAATGATGGTTGGGTTTGTGAAATGAAAATTCCTTACTCTGCAATTCGTTTTCCATCACAAGAAATTCAGGACTGGGGATTGCAATTTGGAAGAAGCATTGCAACAAATGGTGAACTTGATTTGTGGAGCCCGGTTGATCCAAAAATTCCAGGTATTATCACACAGTGGGGAACATTGGTTGGCTTAACCAATATTGAACCGCCGCTGCGTTTATCTTTTTCTCCTTACCTCACTGCAGGAATTCAATCAACACCTATCAGCAGTGATCCGGTAGACTATCAAACAGATAAAATCCTTAGCGGCGGTATGGATGTTAAGTGGGGCATCAATGAATCATTCACTTTAGATGCAACATTGATTCCCGATTTTGGTCAAGTGCAAAGTGATAATCTTGTGCTGAATATTTCGCCATTCGAAACAAAGTTTAATGAGAAGCGACCATTCTTTACTGAGGGAACCGAATTATTTAATCAGGATTTTTCAAATGGCGGTGGCTCACAACTTTTTTATTCAAGAAGAATTGGAGGAACACCTATTCATTACTACGATGTTTATGATCAGCTTGGTGAAAATGAAACACTGATTAAAAATCCTTCTGATACTAAACTTTACAATGCAACCAAATTTTCGGGGCGCACTGATGATGGACTTGGCATTGGCGTGTTGAATGCAGTTTCGAGACCTGCTTATGCCGAAATAAAAAATGATGAAACAGGTGCCGTGAGAACTGTTGAAACCAACCCGGTAACTAACTACAATGTTTTTGTTCTTGACCAAACTTTAAAAAACAATT
>JAJAYG010000452.1 GCA_026786335.1 Chitinophagales bacterium
CAATTACATAGCGGTGATAAAAAGTTGTTTGCGAAAATGAAATGATTGGAAATGAAAAAGTCGCGATGCAAAAAATAAAAAAAGCTCTGTTCACAAAAATATGTTTCACCGAAATTAAATTATTTGTGGGAATCAAAATTTATGAATGTAATTTAGTTGAACTCTTTTACCATCATGGTTACAATTCGCCCCGAAGTATCCTGTTGAATTGAAAGACTATCTTCAAATTTATAAATGAGACCAACATTTTTTGCATACTTCTCAATGTAAATTTTCTGTGCAATAAAATTTACTTCATTGTGCTGTGTTACGGTAATGGTTGAATCGAAATAAAGTGAATTGATGGTGAGCGGTGCATGAATCTCAGTGTACTCATACTTCCATCCATCTAAAAAAGAAAGACTGCCTGTAGTTTGAATTTTGGCATTGCCATACCATTGCCTGTTAATTTGAATTGGGAAATATTGTTTGATGAATCTCAAATTTTCTTCCACCTTCTCTGCAGTATAATCAGTGAGATTTGCCGACCACACATCGGTGATCACCCATGAATCGGTATCAGTATTTCTTCGACTGCGGTAAATTCTGTAAGCAGCGTTTCCTTCATTATCTATAAATGCCGAATCAATTTCTTCTTTGATCTGGTATTTTGAAACAAAAGTGGAATCAAAAAAATCGGAGTAGCCGATGGAGTCAACATCATAAATAATATACTTGCCTGATTGAAGCGGGAAATAACTTTTATCAATGGCTATCGGTTCTTCTGAGTTTTTTTTGCAGGAAGAAAAAATCCCTGTAATAAAAATGACAGCGAAAAAATATGTGAAAAGGTGTTTCATTTAAATCCGAAACTAAATAATTTTTTAGAGATTAAATCCACTGAAGATATTTCCGCCGCCAATCACATCATCGCCTTCATAAAAAACTGCTGACTGCCCCGGCGCAATTGCTTTTACTTCGCTTTCAAATTCCACTCTCACTTTACCGCCCGGTTCATTAAACAATCTGCAAGCTGTACCCGAATCTTTGTAGCGCACTTTTGTAATAGCTTCCATTCCATCTTCAATAGCAGCATATTTCTGCAAATTAATTTTCCCCACAATCATTGCGCTTCTTTTCAAATCATCTTCATCACCCAAAACAACTGTGTTAGTTTCCGAATCAATATCAGTTACGAATTTTGGAGACCCGAAAGCAATGCCCAAACCTTTTCGCTGCCCAATGGTATAAAAAGGATAACCTTCATGCGTGCCAATAACTTTTCCGTGCTGATCAACAAAATTTCCGCCGGCAACTTTTTCTTACAATTGCGGTACTCATCTTTTGCAAAATCCTCAGTAATCATTATCGGGAACAAAACATATTTCATACGATTCACTCTTCTTTGCCAATTCTTTGTAACCCCAGTCTTCACACATTTTTCTTATTTCTTTTTTGCGAAAACCTCCCAATGGAAATCTGCTCATTGCTAAATTCTCCTGTGTAATTCCCCACAAAACATAAGACTGATCTTTGCTTTCATCCAATCCTTTTGAAACCACGAATCTTCCGTTTTCATTCCGTACTTGCGCATAATGACCCGTGGCAATAAACTCACATTCCATTTGCTTCGCTCTCTTAATAAGTGCAGTCCACTTGATATGAGTATTGCAAAGCACACATGGATTTGGAGTTCTTCCTGCAACATATTCTGCCACAAAATCTTCAATCACCGCTTCACCAAACTCATCACGAATGTCGATTATGTAATGAGGAAATCCAAGATCAACAGCTAATTGTCTTGCATCATTAATTGAATCGAGGTTGCAGCAACCGGTTTCTTTTTTTGTTCCGCCACTCGATGAATAATCCCACGTCTTCATGGTAATTCCAACTACATCATAACCTTCATTGTGCAACATCACCGCAGCAACCGTGCTGTCGATACCACCGCTCATTGCTACTAAAACTTTTCCTTTCTTGCTCATAATTATTGTGCGGGTAAAGATAGTGTTAGTGAAACGATTGGTAATTGTACTTTTGTTTTTCTGAGCCAATAACAATTACAATTGATTAATAATTAAAATTCCAAAGGATTTGTTGCATTGAATTGAAAATGAAAGAAACTAAAATAACCATCGGCAGAATTGATAAGGTTGATTTTCCTGAATTAGGGATGGCAGATGTTGAAGCAAAAATTGACAGCGGCGCATTTACTTCATCCATTCACTGCGGAAATATCAATGCATTTTATAAAGGAGATGATCATTATGTGCGGTTTGTTTTGTTTGATGATCAGCAAGTAATAAAACACGAAGCAAGAGTTTTCGCAAGTAAGCAGGTGAAAAATTCTTTTGGCCAAATAGAATATCGTTACACTATTAAAACTGAGGTCGTAGTATTTGATAAAGCTTTTGAAATTGAATTGGCGCTCACGAATCGTTCCTCAATGAAGTACCCTGTTTTGCTGGGAAGAAAATTGTTGAGTGATCTTTTTATTGTTGATGTAACCAAGTTAAATCTTTCTTTTAAAGAGAAGCAGAAAAATTTGAAGTTGTTAAAAAAGTAAAATGAAGATTGTAATTCTTTCCCGAAGTTCTAAAATTTATTCCACTGCGCGATTGATTCAAGCGGCGCAGGCAAGAGGCCATGAGGTGGTTGCAATTGATCACACCAAATGTTATGTGTCCATGGAAAAAGGAAATCCGTCGATTCATTTTTTAGGACAAGAAATAAAGGGAGTGAATGCAATTATACCTCGCATAGGTGCCTCGGTAACTTTTTATGGAACTGCAGTAGTGCGGCAATTTGAAATGCAAAGAATTTTTTCGGCAAATGAGTCACAGGCAATTACTCGCTCAAGAGATAAGTTGCGTTCGCTTCAGTTGTTATCAAGAGCAGGATTAGGAATTCCAAAAACAATTTTTGCCGATGGCGCAAAGAATGCCGAAGAGATGATTCACATGTTAGGCGGCCCGCCATTGATAATTAAATTATTGGAAGGCACACAAGGCATCGGGGTAATTCTTGCAGAAACTGAACAAGGAGCCATATCAACAATAGAAGCTTTTATGGGAAAAGAAATTTACATTCTTGTTCAGGAATTTATTAAAGAAGCAAATGGCGCCGATATACGTGCATTTGATGTGGATGGAAAAGTAGTGGGTGCAATGAAAAGAAAAGGAAAAGAGGGTGAGTTCAGAAGTAACCTTCATCGCGGAGGTACCGGAACTGTAATTAAACTTTCGGTTGAAGAAGAACTAAGCGCCATTCGGGCAGCAAAAGTTTTAGGACTCCGTGTTGCTGGTGTAGATATGATCAGGTCTTCGCGTGGACCTATGATCCTGGAAGTAAATTCATCACCTGGCCTAAAAGGAATTGAACAAGCAACAGGCGTTGATATTGCAACAAAAATTATTGAGTTTGTAGAATTAAATGCTCCTCTTAAAATTGTTGATGACGTTGTGGGCTACTGATACTATAGAATTATTTCTTTGATGGGGATGCTCCAATCATAAGTACTGTATGCAATCTTTACTCGCTTAGTTTTAGGGATCAGCTTTTCATCACGAAGTAAATTCTTGATTCCATTTTTACCACCAAAATCACCCTTGTACCAACCAAGTATCTGCGAAATGGTTGCTGTATTAGTCTCTTGATTAAACTTTACTTCGGCAGATAAAAATGATCGCATGGCAATATCTAACTGATCATTGATTTTATCGGGCTCATAAAATCTTACTGGCGGACAACTTGATGCACCGCAATTGAGCGCGAAATGAATTCGGTAATCCAGCGGAACGCGAAATTGTTTTTCAAATTTGCTGCCTGAGAATTTATTGAGGTACCCCAAGCTCCACCAGATTTTTGAATGCCTTAGCATTCCATGTTCAATATCGTTTAGCGAAAGTTGTTGACCGGCAATAACAATTAATTTGTTACTGAAGAATGCAGTTCTTGCACTTTGTGTATAGAGATCGGGCGAATTTTCCCTTATAAGAATTCTAACATAATAATTGTAACAATTGATCCAGAATGTTTTTATAACATCATCATCATTAAGTTCAATGCTTAAAGAATCAATTGAAATCTTTGCCAATTCATCTTTGATTGGCTGAACATCGGTTCGGCTTTGTGTTGCTAATAACAACTGGATTGAAAGCGCGATTGCGTTTATTGCAGCCATGTATCAGAGACTATTTTTTTTAATTGTTTCATTAACTCTTGTTAAAGCATCATCATTAAAATCAAGGTGCGTAACAATTCTTACTTGATTTTTTCCTATACCCATTACCAAAATATTATTCTCTTTCAAATGGGCAATAAACTTTTCGGCCGAAAAAGAATCTTTGATTTTAAAAATAATGATGTTGGTTTCAACAGGCATCAACCACTCAACATAATTTGTGTTTGATAAGGTTTCTCCAATTGCTTTTGCTTTGCGGTGATCATCTCTTAATCTTTCAACATGATGATCGAGTGCATAAATTCCTGCGGCAGCAAGAAATCCGGCTTGCCGCATTCCGCCACCAAAAATCTTTCTGTACTTCCTTGCTTTCTTAATAAACTCTTTATTACTCACGATCAACGAACCCACAGGGCAACCCAAACCTTTTGAAAGGCAGAATGAAATGGAATCAAAATGTTTTCCCACTTCAATTGGTTTTGCATTCAGTTCAACTAATGCATTAAAAATTCTTGCACCATCCAAATGTATTTTCAAATTACAGTCATGATCAGTTTTACTAAGTGCAATCATTTCATTCAATGAATAAAAACTTCAGCCGCCTCTGTTTGCAGTATTCTATATTGAAACCAATTTTGTAACAGCGTGATGATCATTGAGCGGATTTACATTTTCAGAAATGTGCTCGGGTTTTATTCTGCCA
>JAJAYG010000453.1 GCA_026786335.1 Chitinophagales bacterium
ATCAACTGTTACCTCGCCACGAATAAGGTCGCGGAAAGTGATGGATTCATTGGCAGGAATTTTTGTACGAATTACGTAGGAAGTACCGCTGTCAATTTTTTGTTTCACTACATCAACTGAAAGTGTAAGCGAATTTTTCATTGTTGATCGTGTGGAAGAATCGTATTGCATTGAAGTGCTTGCGGCACTTTTCAATTGCTCGCGCATCTGCTCAATTTCTTCAGCAGTATCGAAAGCATAATAAGCATTACCATTCTCAATCAGTATTTGAGCGTAATGCCTGTAAATTTCTTTTCGCTCTGATTGCCGGTAAGGTCCGTAATCACCACCAATATTCGGCCCTTCATCATTCACAATACCGCACCATTTGAGTGATTCCAAAATATAATCCTCAGCTCCATTAACAAAACGGTTCTGATCTGTGTCTTCAATGCGGATAATAAATTTGCCCCCATGCTTCTTTGCAAACAAATAATTGTACAAAGCGGTGCGAACGCCGCCAATATGCAGCGGACCGGTAGGACTTGGTGCAAACCGAACTCTAACAATATTTTCATTCATAAGCCGTCAAAGTTAGGAACTGTGATTAGAATATGATGCAGAAAAAACAAAGATGACTGTATCTTTTAAATAATTCAGCGTTAACGATGCAACGCTTTTCGTTTCACAAACATCTTTGCTTGTTAATTGAAAAGGTTTTCGCTTTCCTGAAAAACAATTTTAAATGAGTATGTATTTTATTAAAACTCCTGAATTGCTCAAGCGGATGTATCCGAATCAAATCTGGAGCATTCCGAATGATAAAAAGAAAATCTACCTCACTTTTGATGACGGCCCCACGCCGCGTATCACTGAAAGTATTTTACAAACTCTTAATGATTACTTAGCAAAAGCAACATTTTTTTTAGTAGGCGAAAATGCTTTGCGCTATCCTGAACTGGTTCAATCAATTAAATCTGAAGGTCATTCTATTGGAAACCACACGCATCGCCATTTGAATGGATGGCAAACAAATACTAACGCCTATGCAAAAGATGTGTTGAAATGCGAAGAAATAATTTCAAGCAAACTTTTTAGACCGCCATACGGAAGAATTACAAGATCGCAAACGAAGGTGATGACGAATAGATATAAAGTTGTGATGTGGGATGTATTGAGCGGCGATTTTGATCACACAATTACAAAAGACCGTGTGCTCAAAAATGTAATTGACAATACAAAGCCCGGAAGTATCATTGTTTTTCATGACAGCATTAAAGCTGCCAGCAGAATGCAATTTGCATTGCCCCGGGTACTTGAATATTTTACTGAGCGGGAATATACTTTCGCGAAAATCAGCAGGTAATTTACTTGATCAACACGCCAATTTTAAAGCCTGCCTGTACAGCAATCGGTATTTGATTGTCGGGTTGAAGATGACTGTATTTATAAGGAACAATTTCCGATTCGTTGTAAGAAGAATTTCCATAGCCATAAGCATCGGGCGCATTTACTGCCGATCCGCCATAACCTACTCCTGCATACAAATCAATTGCAATAATTTTCGCAAGCACCCATTGCTTCCCAAAGTTGAGCATTAATGCAAATGAGTTGTTAGAACCTCTTGCAGTTCCGAAAGTGCCATTGGAAGAATTATAAGTTTCATAATCAAATGCAAACCCGCTGTAAACTATTTCGGGATTAAAATATGCGCCCTGCAAATAATTGGCTCGATGCAATCCATCGAATGTATAATCGGGTGAAAAGAAAAACTTTGGACCGGCTTTAATAAAAATTCCTGCGGGATGAAGATTATCCTGAATAAAACCGGCACCAATTATTCCAATTGAGCCTTCAATCGTCATGCTATTCATGAGCATTTGCTCATAGCCAAATGTAAGATTGCCAGTAAGCGGTGCAAAGAAATCTGTTTTAATAATTCTTGTTTTATCGGATTGCGGTGATTGTGTTTCACTATTTTGTGAATAGGATTGCATAAACATCGTAAGCATTAGAAAAGAAAGGAGAAAATTTTTCATAGGAGAAAATTTTAGTCAAATATAAACACCATCTTTAAAATATTATTACGTAACTATCTTTACACCAATGAATTTAGTTGACACACATTGCCATTTATACCTTCCCGAATTTGATTTTGACAGAGAAGAAATGCTGCAACGTGCAGATGATGCAGGTGTAAAGAAATTTTTTCTTCCAAACATTGATTCAGCATCTATTGATTCACTCTTGCATCTTACAAGCGAACATCAAACAACTTGTTACCCAATGATGGGTTTACATCCTTGTTCTGTAAAAGAAAATTGGAAAATTGAAATTGAAAAAATTGAAACACTTCTTTTCAATTCAAATTATAAATGGTTTGGCATTGGTGAAACCGGTTTAGATTATTACTGGGATAAAACTTTTATTGATCTTCAGAAACAAAATTTTCAACTGCACATTGACTGGGCAAAGCAACTTCATCTGCCAATCATCATTCATTCGCGAGATTCTTTGAGTGATAGTATTGAAATGATCAAGAAAAACAAGGATGAAAATCTCACAGGAATTTTTCATTGCTTTTCGGGAAATGAAGAAGAAGCCGGGCAAATAATTGAGATGAATTTTTTTCTCGGCATCGGTGGCGTTGTCACTTTTAAGAATGGTGGATTGAATAAAGTGCTGGAGAAAATTCCTCTCACGCATGTTGTTCTCGAAACCGATTCACCCTACTTAGCTCCTGCACCCCACAGAGGAAAAAGAAATGAAAGCAGTTATTTAAAATTGGTGGTAAAGAAAATTGCTGAAGTAAAAAATATTTCTGAGGAAGAAGTGGCTGCAATAACAACTGCGAATGCGCTGAAAGTTTTTAAGATTAAAACCTAAACCCGCCCACATAGTTTTACTTTTGATTTATTCTTATTACCCGCCTTCGCCCCGCTTAGGGCGGGGCTATGGCGGGTGAATGCGGAGAGAGTGGGATTCG
>JAJAYG010000454.1 GCA_026786335.1 Chitinophagales bacterium
CCCGAATTAAAAGTTGCATTGTTTGCATTTCCTGTTCTTAGTAAACTTCCATCACTTAATAAATAACATGCTTGCCCGGGTTGATAGGTGCTTGCCCATTGATGAACAAGCTGACCACATTTATCTATTAAATAAGCTTGCGTGCTGAACAGCGGAGAAAACAAAACATAGCCGTCACTATTAGGAACTGTGTATTGAAGTAGCCCAACGGTTTGCGCATTAGAAATTGAAAAACAAAACAATAAAAGGAGCGAGGTAAGTTTTCTCATTTGGTAATAATGATTTTTGAAATGAAGGAATTATTTGCAGAAAAAATCTTGAGGCAATACATACCAGGCGAAAGTGATCTTGCATCGAATGAATAAGTTGTTGCCGGCTGCAAATTTTCTTTCCAATCCATTAATTGCCCTGATGGATTATAAAGTGCAGCAGTTAAATTATTTAAGTAGGAAGAGTGAATGTAGACATTGAGTTGATCAACAACAGGATTTGGATACAATGAAAATTCAATTTGATCATCTGCTTCATTCACACTTGAATAAACTGTTACAGGTTCACTGATAACATTATGACCTGAACCTGGACCGGTGTTTCCCGATTGAACTGTTCCATAATAATTCGGTCCAAGCACGTAGGGGTATGCAGGCAGTAATGAATCATCAATGGTTACAAAGTATGCGTAGATGCCCGAAGGATAATCGGGCGTAACACAAAATCTTCCATTGAAATTATCAAGGTCGCCTGATGATTCAAGGTATTCATAGTCCTGTAAATAACTTCCAATGGGGTAGGTTGAATTTACGCTTGGACCATATAAACTTGCATCGAGTATGGTTCCATCGGGAAGTGTTGTGCGTTGAGTAATATTTCTAAATTGATAACTGCTTTTCATTCTTTTAATGCCGCCGGTTCCATCAGTGTTTACATAACCATAGGCACCATAAACAGGAAACCCATCAAATGCATAACCAATAATAGGTGAATGATTTAAGCTATCAGTATCATCATAGAGGCATTGCGGATTCACATGGTTGTGATATTCTTTTTGCTGATTTGGGTGACCTAAGCAATCATCGAAACCATCACCTTCAAAATAGTAGGCGTTCTGAAACCATACGTTAAGGTTAGCATAACTCATTGCATCTTTTGGGTTGAAGATGGATACCCCATTACTCCAAACACCAATGTGACCGTAAGGAGTAACAACCAAATTCCCTAAATTCTTTTTTGGATTTCTTGTAATCTTAAATACAAAACTTTGATTGCCTGCAATATTCGGATTGCCCGGCCATGGCCCGATATCATAGGAAGGAATATCAGTACAACTTACATACACATTGCTATCGGAATATTGCACTTGCTGAACATCGGAGGGAATTCCGCCATAGCCGGTGTCGCTATTTGAATTTATAATCCATGAAGTTATTACGGGAGGAAACTGAGCAAATGAATTAATGGAGATAGTAACAAGCATTAGCGTAATAATTTTTTTCATTCAGAATGATTTTAGCAGTTGACCTTGCAAAATATTAAAGGTTTAATCAAGCAATAAATTATTTTAAAGAAATGAAAACCGCTCAGTTCATCTTCATCACAAGCTGCACGGTGTGCCGGCTCTTCTGTTCAAGAAAAATATTTTTCCCAGCAGCATATTTATCAATCACATCCTGAGTGTAGTGCCTGATGGTTAGCAGATCAAGGTTTTCATTTACAAGAGTGGTGTATGAATTTTTGAGCGCAATAATCAAGGGTGCAATCTTTTCATTGAGATCGGCACAAACGGAAAAACTCACAGCCGAGTTTTGCATCAAACTTATCTTAACTCCTGCAGTTGAGAACACACTGAAGATGTGACTCAGGTTATCTTCAGCAATAAAGGAAAAATCTTTCGGCGTGATGGAGATTAAAATTTGATTTTGTTTGTGCACTAAAACCGGAGGAAGCTTAGATACATCGCATTCACTCGTGATTACAGTTCCTTCATTTTTATAATCAAGAAAACATTTTACATAGAGCGGTATATCCTTGTTCTGTAACGGCTTGATTGTTTTGGGATGAATGACAGTAGCTCCATAGTAAGTCATTTCAATTGCTTCGTGATAACTCAGGTGATCAATTTTGACTGCATCTGGAAAATATCTTGGATCGGCATTGAGAACACCAGCAACATCTTTCCAAATGGTTACACTTTCTGCATTAAGTGAATAAGCAAATATTGAAGCTGAATAATCTGAGCCTTCTCTGCCTAATGTGGTTGTAAAGTTTTCAGATGTTCCACCTAAAAAACCTTGTGTGAGAACAAATTGATTATTGAGAAGCTGCGGAATTTTTTGTGAAATTTTTTGCTCTGTGATTTCCCAATTCACTTTTCCTTCGCGGTAATTATTATCAGTTGCAATGCAATCGCGAACATCAATCCATTTAACAGGAACGTTTTTGTAATTAAGAAATGCTGCGAGCATTTTAGTAGAAACCATTTCACCGATTGAAACAATTTGATCGTAGAGGTAATCATATTTTTCAGCAGCCGGCTCTTCTAAAATCCAGTCTATCTCAACAAAGGTGTTATTGACTTCATCAAAAATTTCATCATCTTGATTTGCAAATAATTCTTTGAGAATATTAAAATGATGATCTCTCAATTGATTTAATAAATCACCCGCATTTTCTTTTCCTTCAAAATAGGCCTGAGTAATTTTCTCCAGTGCATTGGTTGTTTTTCCCAATGCCGATACAATTAAAACGATTTGTTCGCCTCTAAAATTTTCAATAATGGATGCTACGTTTCTGAATGAATCTGCATCTTTAATTGAAGCACCGCCAAATTTAAAAACCTTCATTACCTGTTATTAATTGTTATTGATTTTAACTTAAAATAATTTCTCAATCTGCTGCTTGTTCATTTTACATAGAATCCATTCTGAGTTGAGCGATGCACCAATTTTTTTATAGAAGTTAATTGCTGGTTCATTCCAATCAAGCACATGCCATCTGAAATGGTTTGCTCCCGATTCTTTTGCAAATTTTCCAACTGCGTCAAAGAGTTTTTTTCCGATCCCAAATCTTCTCATAGATTCTGTAACTATAATATCATCGAGGTAAATCATTTTTCCTTTCCATGTTGAATAACCAATGTAGTAAACTGCGCAGCCAACAATAATATTATCAGCAATTGCAATTTGTGAATGATAGATAGCTTCCTTACCGAATCCATCTTTCATCATTGATTCAACTGTGGTCTCAACTTCCAGAGGTGCTTTCTCATACAATGCGAGCTCTTTTATTAATGAAAGAATTGAGGGAATATCAGATTCCTTAGCTGTTCTTATTTCTATATTCATTTGTTCGCTCACTTTAATTCGGCAAAGTTAGAAAAGCAATTTTGTGAATAGGGTGTGTATTTAAATGAATAATAGTTGAGAAAATTATTTTGAATTATTTTGCGCTCCTTATTAAACTAATATCAAATAACTTCTAAAATGTTACTTGAAATTTTCGGAGCCCCTAAAATTACATTTGAACAACTAAAGCAAATAGATGCCGCTGCGCCGCAACTTATTTTATGGGCAACACCTGTGATGATCTTTTTTGTTACGCTTGAATATTTTCTTGCAAAAAAAGAACACCGCGACTCATATGACAATCAGGAATTGCGGGGTTCTGTTTTCATCGGTTTAGGAAATCTTGCGACCAATTTTATTACTAAGATCATTTTGTTTGCTGTTGTTATTTACTTCTACAATTTAGTTCCATGGAGAATGGAAGCTGTTTGGTGGATGTTTTTTCCTGCCTTCATCTTACTTGATTTCTGTAGCTATTGGGCTCACCGGATTTCGCATCAGCAAAGATTCTGGTGGGCTACGCATGTTCCGCATCACAGCAGCAATCACTATAATCTTGCAGTAAGTTTCAGACTTTCGTGGATTCAGCAGTTTAAAATATTATTTTTTATACCTGTAACTATCGCGGGTTTTCATCCTCTTGTTTTTTTTGTTGTAAACCAAGTTGCAGTGCTTTTTCAATTCTGGGTGCATACTGAATACATCACCAAACTTCATCCATGGATTGAATATGTATTTGCAACACCATCAAACCACCGAGTTCATCATGGTACTGATGATAAGTATATTGATAAGAATTATGCGCCCGTTTTTATTCTGTGGGATAAGTGGTTCGGCACTTTTCAGCCTGAAGAAGAAACACCCAAATACGGATTATCAACTCCGGTTCATTCCGACAATCCGTTTTATCTTGTATTTCATGAAGCTGTTGATATTGTTAAAGATGTTAGGAGCGCAAAAGGGTTTAAGCAGAAAATGTGGTTTTTGTTTGGAAGACCGGTAGAGATTGCCAAATATAAAAAAAAGTTACTGGAAGAATCCATGAACAATGAAGTTTTAAAGCAGGCTTCTTAAATCCCCAAAAACTAATTGAATAATAATTTAAAGATTTCTACTAATTCAAATCATAACTAGTAGAAAACCTATTTACTATATTTGCGTAAGACAAAATGCGATTTCATCCTTCGATTAACTCAGGACGACAGTCGCATTTTAATTTCAAACAAAAAACTATTCAATGAAAACCACCAGAAAAGTTATAACACTTGATGAGTTTATTTTTCAAAGAGAAAAAGATTTCCCGTTTGCAACAGGTGAATTGAGCGGGCTGCTGAGAGATATAGCTTTTGCTGCAAAGATTGTAAATCGTGAAGTGAACAAAGCAGGACTGGTTGATATTTTAGGAACCACCGGTGCAAGTAATGTTACAGGCGATGAAGTAAAGAAGCTCGACATTTTTGCCAATGAACAATTTATTTCTGCATTGGAAGTAAGTGGTGAATGTTGCGGTGTTGCCAGTGAAGAGATGGAAGAATATCTGCCGATCAGCACTGAGGAAACAAAGAACGCAAAGTATGTAGTAACCATTGATCCGCTCGATGGTTCAAGTAACATTGATGTGAATGTTGCCATTGGAACCATCTTTAGTATTTACCGCCGTCAATCTTTTTTTGGCCCGTGCCCCGCAGAAGATTTCCCACAGAAACGAACGCGGGAAGTTGGAGCAGGTTA
>JAJAYG010000455.1 GCA_026786335.1 Chitinophagales bacterium
GATTTATATCAACGGCCATGTGCTTGAAGGCCATGCGGGCGGTAATGCAATTCTCTATCAGCATTTATTTTGGTTCTTGGGTCACCCCGAAGTTTACATTATCATTCTTCCTGCCTTCGGAATAGTTTCAGAAGTAATTGCAACCAATGCGCGCAAACCAATTTTTGGTTACCGCGCCATGATTCTTTCTATGCTTGCAATTGCATTGCTTGCATTTATTGTTTGGGCGCATCATATGTTTGTAACAGGTTTAAATCCATTTGTTGCTTCTGTGTTTGTGTTTCTTACTTTACTAGTTGCTGTTCCTTCAGCAGTAAAGGTTTTCAATTGGATTGCAACATTATGGGCAGGGAATATTCGGTTTACAGTTGCAATGTTATATGCGATTGGTTTTGTTTCACTATTTATTTCCGGCGGGCTAACAGGTATTTTTCTCGGCAACTCAGCTTTAGACATCCCACTGCACGACACTTATTTTGTGGTAGCACACTTTCATATTGTAATGGGTATATCGGCATTCTTCGGCATGTTTGCCGGTGTGTATCATTGGTTCCCGAAATTGTTCGCCCGGTTTATGAATAATACATTGGGCTTTATACATTTTTGGATCACGTTTGTTGGTGCTTATGTTATTTTCTGGCCGCAGCATTATCAGGGATTGGCAGGTATGCCCCGTCGGTACTATTCCTTAGATGCTTTTCAGTCATTCACAGTCTTTCACGACTTAAATCAATTTATTACTGTGGCAGCCATGGTGGTTTTCTTTGCACAGATACTTTTTATCATCAACTTCTTCTATTCTATCTTTTATGGAAGAAAAGTTACCGATCCCAATCCATGGAAATCAAATACGCTGGAGTGGACTACACCCATACATGCCGGACACGGAAACTGGCCCGGTGAAATTCCAACTGTTTACAGATGGCCTTATGATTATAGTAAAGGCGACGAAGACCATATTATGCAAACGGTTCCATACAGAGAAGGGGAGAAGAAGTTGCATCACTAAAAGAGTTTTGAGTTTTGGAAATTGGGGAATCAGGAAATTGGGGAATTAGGGAATCTGGAAATAAAAATTTTTTGGTTTTGTCCGCCCTCGTAAAATCTTCGGCGGATTAAAGTTTTGAATTTGAGTTTTGTCCCGAATGCTCGGGAAGGGTTTTGTTTCCGAGTTGGGCGGAAGACACTGCGGAAGGGAAAATAGATTATTATTGGATATGAAAAAAACGATCAAACTTGCTATTTTATTTTTCCATGGGCAATTGGCTTTTGCGCAAGCGCCTTGGAATGTCAAGGTGATGTTGCACAATCCAATTTATGGCTTTGTTGATACCGTTTGGGTGGGCTGTGACTCTGCGGGTGCTTGGGGATTTCAGGATGGGCTTGATATAATTGATACAACTATTGAAACACCATTTGGGTTATGGTCTGATGATTCATTGATAACCGATGGATGTTTTAATCTAAGAAAAGATGTCAAAAATTTTCTAACCGGAATTCAATATTATGATCTTCAAATGCTTGATTCCGGTTCATTCAATCCGCCGGATTACATAAAGATTGATACGAATGAGTTTAAGTTTGATAATGGATCCTACAAGATTACTGGAGCTGGGATTGAAGTCATAGAGTGCGGATATGTAATGGCTTTTGATAATACAGATTGGCCATTCTATAATGGTGGCGATACGATTAACCTTCCTGACAATCCATTTTACACAGATTCTATTTCCCTTATACCGGAAGGAGGATACTTTTGCTGTGTTTCATTGGCATATTCGCAGATGAGAACCAGAATGTGGGTTGCCTTCAATGCCTATGTTCCAACAGGATTTGAAGCTATTGAGCACGTCTCCTACAGAATATTTCCAAATCCTTCAAATGGTTTAATAAAAGTATCAGGGTTAAGTGGTTTTAGCAAATTTAATTTGTTGAATGCTATAGGAGGCAGTCAGTTTCGAGGTTCAATAGTTAATTCAGGAAACTACGGAATTATTAATGTAAATAGTGTACCTTCAGGTATATATTTATTGTCTATTATAGATGAAAGCCATAGGAAGCAAGTTAATAAAAAGGTTGTAATTGAATAATTCACATTAAAATAAATCACATGAAATCAAACTTAATTCTGATTGTTGCAATTGCAGCAATTGTTACGATCTTAAGATGTAACGTTTTTGGTCAAAGCTTTCAGCCAATTATCTGTGATGCTTTGTCAGGGAGTGGTAATAATCCACAACAAACCACAGTAATTCAAAAGAGGTAAGAGAATTGAGATTCGGATTTTGTTTTAACCATTTAACCCTTTAGCAATTTAGCATTTCAATATTTCAAAAGATGAGTGAGATTATCACAGCGCAATTAAGTTTATCAAAAATAATTTCTTCAAAGCTGAAGGACTATGCTCAGCTTTTTAAGTTTCGTCTTTCATCATTGGTAGTGTTTTCTGCAGCCATTGGTTTTTTAATGGCGGCCAATGGAAACTGGAGTGCACCTCAGTTTGTTCTTTTTTGCCTTGCGGGTTTTTTAGTTACTGCTTCAGCTAACGCTTTGAATCAAGTGATTGAAAAGGATTATGATTTATTGATGAACAGAACAATGAATCGCCCTTTGCCTCAAGAAAGAATGACAATAATGGAAGCTTTACTTGTTGCTGGAATTTTTGGTGTAGGAGGAATAAGTATTTTCCTGATTTACTTTAATCCACTCGCTGCAATATTTTCTGCACTATCATTACTTACTTATGCTTTCATTTACACACCACTAAAAAGATTTTCATCCATAGCCGTATTTGTAGGTGCAATTCCCGGCGCACTGCCACCATTGATTGGATGGGTAAGTGTATCCGGAAAAGTTGAATTGTTTGCGGTTTTACTTTTCGGAATTCAGTTTCTCTGGCAGTTCCCTCACTTCTGGGCAATCGCGTGGGTGAGTTATGATGATTACATCAAAGCGGGATACAAGCTGTTGCCATCATCAGAAGGAAGAAACAAGTATAGCGCAATGCAAAATATCCTTTACATCCTTGCTCTTATTCCAATGAGTTTAGTGCCCGCTTACTTCGGATTTACCGGAATAATTTCAGCAGTGATTGTAATGCTTTGCGGCATTGCTTTTCTCTATCAGGCATTTTTACTCTTTAATGAATGTACAATTCCGGCGGCTAAAAAATTAATGTTTGGTTCCTTTTTTTACTTACCAATTGTTCAGCTTGCTTTATTTTTAGACAGAAATTAATATTATGATGACAGCAGAATTAAATAACCAAAACCGTTTTCATCCGCTCAAATTTGCGATGTGGATTGCGATAGCTTCAATGATAATGATGTTTGCAGCATTAACAAGTGCATTCATTGTAAGTGAAGCTGCCGGTAAGTGGGGTCGGCTGCCACTGCCACAAATATTTTGGGTGAATACATTAATTATAATTTGCAGCAGTATTGTAATGCATTGGACGGTGAGGGCATTTAAAAAATTTGATCGGCGATCTTACAGAATGGGACTTGCAATCACCTTTTGTTTAGGCACCTTGTTTTTAATTGGTCAGTTCATTGGTTGGAGCCAAATGCCATCGTTTACTCAAGGGTTTAGTAAGGAAGGATTCAGCGATTTTGTTTTCGCAATTTCTTCAGTTCATGCTGCACATATTATTGGCGGGCTTGTAATCTTGCTTATTGCACTGGTAACTTCATTTGTAAAACCATTCAACCCAAATAAATTAGTCACCCTGCAGATCATAGCAATCTATTGGCACTTTGTTGATCTGTTATGGATTTATCTTTTCATTTTTTTTCAAATTAATTTATCATAAATAATTAAAAATGTCTGAAGCAACACTAACCGCAAACGTTAAGCCTTCAATTTGGAATGGAGGGCGTTCACCATTTAAAGTGAGCTGGGGTAAATTAATGATGTGGTACTTTTTAGTAGGTGACTCGTTTTCATTCTCTGCATTCCTGATCACCTATGGTGCACTTCGCTTTAGTTATGACTCATGGCCAATGCCCACGCATGTATTCGAAGCCATTCCCTTTTTCGAAAATGTTAGTTTCCCCTTAGGATTTGTAAGTTTTATGACTTTTACGCTGATTCTAAGCAGTGTGACAATGGTGTTAGCTGTTCATTATGGTAACCATGAGAAAAGCAGAACAAAAGTTGCAAAGTGGCTGGCATTGACGATTGTTGGAGGAATCATATTTCTTGGTAGCCAGGCTTGGGAATGGACACACCTGATCCATGAAGGAATGACCATGAGCGGCAATCCATTCGGTGCATCAGCATTTGGGTGGTTGTTTTTTACCATCACCGGATTTCATGGCTTTCACGTATTCACCGGAGTATGCATTAACATACTTGTTTTAACAAAAGTTATGAATGGCGATTATGACCGCAGAGGCAGTTATGAGA
>JAJAYG010000456.1 GCA_026786335.1 Chitinophagales bacterium
CACCTAACCATGGTGAACTTAATTCTGCCAGATACATTTTTCCATCCGATGCAAGTTGAACGGCACCATTAAAGTTTACTGCAGATGTTCCAACTAAAACTTTTGATGCTTTTATTTCATCATCGGTTGCAAGACTTACATCCCATTGATAAATGTATCCCGGAGTAATTACTGTTCCATAAAGTTTGGTTCCATCAGGTGAAAACTCAACTCCATAAGCGCCGCTTGATGCACCGCTGAATGAGTTAAGTTTTAAATCGTGCGATACAATTCCGGTAGTTTTATCGAAATCAAAAAGCTCGAAATAATTACTTGCCCATATTGCCTGAGCAAGTTTATCACCTTGCGGCGATGCTTTTAAATAACCAATCGCATTTGTTGATGATCCGTTTGCCGATGTGCCCACACTGCTAACAACAGGCGTATTATTAAACCCTGTTGAAGTGATTGAGTATGCTAAAAAATTATTGTTGCCCCAATCATGTGTTATCACCCAGTAATCAATTCCGTTTGGTTGGCAAACTGCAGTTATTTTTTCTGAGGTGGGAGTTTTTACCAAAATATTTTTAATGGTTAGCTCGCCCAACCCGCCTTGCAACGAAGTGTTTACAATTGAATACCGCAAACCATCGGGGCCGGTTTCTTCATCAACAGTAAATATGTAATACAGTGAATCACTGCCCGGCCACGAAACTATTATTGCTGATTGTGAAGAAGAAAAATTACCAAGCAATCCTGTTCCATTAACCATTACCGCATTGTTCTTATTCCAAACAGTATTACCATCAGTATAGAATAATAGATTGCCATCCTTGTCGCTTATGCTTGCCGATCCTTCAGAGGTATTACACAATCCACCCGATAAAGAAACGGGCGAGCCCGAATTAAAATTGATAGCGCTGCTGTAACCAAAGTACCAGTTGTTTGTTTCCTTCTGTGCAATAGCAAATGTGATGGTTCCAATGCAAATAAATGTGAGGATTGCTTTTTTCATGATGTGTTTATTTGTTAATAATGATTTTCGTTGTGTAAACATTTTGGTTAAATGAAATCTCTATTAAGTAAACTCCGCTTGCCAGACTTCTTAGATCAATTTCATTTATTCTTTCTTTTAAAAATTCATTTTGCGACGAATTAAAAACGTGCTGACCTAAAGTATTTTTGATGCTTAATAAAGTTCCATTTTCTAATAAGGAATCATTAAGCCGGATTGCAAATAATCCATTGGTTGGATTTGGAAAAACTGAAATTACGCCATCACCAAAAACATTTTCAATTCCCGTAATCAAAACATAAAGTGTTGTCGAACTCACGCAGCCATTCTCATCAGTAATGATCACCGTATAAAATCCTGATTGCAAAACAGTATATGATTGATCTGTTGCACCGGGAATGTCAATTGAATTTTGTTGCCATTGATAACTTGAAGCGGGGCTGCTGGTAAGGGTGTATCCTGCTTGTGTTATGGTTGGGAAAGGCGGTGTCGCATTCACTGTCATAAAATTATTCAGCAGTAGGGTATCACTTCCAAACGCATTTGTTGTAATCAAGGTAACATCATAAGCGCCGGGTGTATTGTAGCAAATGCCGGTTGGATTCTGCTGTATTGAAGTGGATGGGCTACCGCTTTCAAACGTCCACTTCCATGCTATAGGATTGTTCTGCGACTGATCGAAATAATCAACGCAAAACTTTTGACAGATAAACTGATCGGCAGAAAAATTTGAGAATGGTGAGAAAACGAAATCAATTGTATCGCTTGCACTGCATCCATTGCTATCGGTGATGATTACAACATAATTTCCTTCAGTTCCCGGAACATAGAAATCATTTGATGCACCCGAGATTGGATTTCCATTCGTATACCACTGATAATAATTTGCTAATGAAGAATAAAGTGTGTCGCTGCTTTGTGTAATGTTTACGCTTGGCAAACTATTTACAACAACAGCATTTGAAATTGTAATGGTATCACTGCCTTGCGCATTGGTAACAATTAATGTTGCATCATAATTTCCTGAAACAGTGAAGCAAATATTTGTTGGATTTTGAAGAGACGATGAAGAAGGATTTCCACCTGCAAAACTCCACTGCCATGCTGTAGGATTATTAATTGACTCATCGGTAAAATCAATACATGTTTGTCCGCATAAATTATTTTGAATTGAATTGAAGGAGGCAGAAGGAGGGAGCAAATTATTTTCAATTCCCACATAAACACTATCAATCATATACATGGCACCACCGGTAACCAAGGCACAAGTTCCGCCTGTATAATTTACAGTTGAATACAAAGTAGCAGCGTTATCATGAAAATTACCAATGGTTAAATATTGTTCGCCACCTGCAGCTACAAATGTTCCTGTAACCAATGTCCATTGCGAAGTATCGGTAATGATGCTTGTATATTCAATCTGTGGAATCGCACTTGTGATCGGTTGATTTGATGGTTGTGAGATTGCGTTGGTTGAAATATACATCCCCATATTATTTGTGAGATACTTATTGTAGTCACCCGGCCGCACATACATTTGTGCGAGATACTGTGTACCGCCTGTTAATGGCGAATTGAGTTTAACCTGAATATACTCTCTGCAGTTAGGGCAATAATCATAGAGTGTAATAATACCTGCATAAGCAACACCGCTTGCAGCAGGTGAAGTACCAACAAAGTTTTTTGGAACATCAACCAAGTTACAATCTGTTCCGCTTGTTACACAGGCATTAAAATAATCGGGTGTAGTTCCCGAACCCGGAGGCAACACCCATGGAGTTGCAAGAGTTATAAGACTATTACCTGTTGGGCATGAAGTTTTTGTTTCGAAACTTGGATTGGGAACCAGATTTTGCGCGCCTAAAAAAGAGCTTATGAATAGTAGCATTAATGAAATTACCAGAAGAGAAAACGATTTTCTCAAATTTCTTTTTCGGCCAATCAAAACTAAAAGTGGCATCTATTTAAATTTTACCTGCTGATGAGTAATTTTTGTGTGTTTCGAAAATCGTTTGAAGAGATAGAAATAAAATAAACTCCTGCTGCAAGATTGCTCAATTGAATTTCTTTTTTGTTAGAGGAAGAAATATTTCCTTCCTGTCCGGCAAGCAGACCATTCCAAACAAAAACTTTTTGCCCAATTGCGTTTACCACATCGATATTTATTTCACCTGAAAAATCAGCACCGACAAATTCGATGGTAAAATTTCCGTTTGATGGATTTGGTGAAACTGAAACAGAAGCATCATTAAAAACATTTTCAACTCCTGTAATTAAAACATAGAGTGTGTTGTAGCTAAAACATCCCGGCGCATCTGTGATTACTACAGTATAATATCCCGATTCCAAAACGGTATATGATTGATTGGTGGCACCGGGAATGTCAACAGAATTTAATTGCCATTGGTATGTTGATGAAGCGCTGCAGGTAAGTGTGTATCCAACTTGTGTTATTGTAGGTGCGGATGGTGTTGCGCTTACGGTCATAAAATTATCTAACAACAAAGTATCGCTACCCGAAGCATTGGTACTTATTAGTGTTACATCATAAACGCCGGGAATGTTATAACAGATTTGTGCAGGATTTTGCTCTGTAGTAGTTGCTGGATTTCCGCCTTCAAATTTCCAGAGCCAGGATGTAGGATCATTGATTGATGCATCGGAATAACTCACACAAAATTTTTGACACACCACAGAGTCGGAAGCCAAAACCCCTGATTGAGGTTTCGGAACACCATTAAATATGGTAGTCTTGTAACCCGGCAGACCTAAATAACATTGCCTGCCATTTAAACTTGGTCCATTATCTACGTAGCCGCAAGCTAAGCCGGCAAGGTTTGGATAATTAATAACTCCTAAATGCGTAGCGGTATAAAGGGAGCAGTAAATTTTTCCATCGGGGCCTAATTGCAATGCTTCAAATTCTATAGAGGCAGTTTCAAAAATTAGTACCGCAGTATTCCAAACATTGTTACCAGCGCTTACATCAAATTGATAAAGATCATTTGAATTTTCTGCGCCGCCATAAAGTTTTGTTCCATCAGGTGAAAATTCAATTCCATAAGGATACACATATATGGGGGCCGAAGAGGTACCATTAGAAACAATTCCTGTTGCATTGTCAAAATCATAGAGCGAATAATAGCCGTTAAAGAAATCTGCTGATGCAAGTTTATCGCCTTGAGGTGAAAATTTTAAATAACCAATTCCGCTTGGATTAGAAGGCCCTGCGCTACTTAACACCGGCGCCGCTGCTAATCCACTTGCCGATAAAAGAAAACACACCCACTTATCATTACTCAAATCTTTGAAAACCACCCATGAATCAATACCATTTGCTGCGGCTACGGCGGTGCCTTTTTCTGTTACATTGGTTCTTACTGAGATGTTTTTTTGAAGCACAGCCCCTAATCCTCCGTTTGCATCAATATCGATGATGCTGCAGAAAACATTATATAGATCGTTGTGAAAAATATAATAGATGGAATCATTCCCCGGTTGTTTAACACTAAGCCCTGTTTGAGTTGAAGAACTATTGCTGTTTAATCCTGTTCCATTTGCCATTATCAGGTGGTTTTTATTAAACACGGTAAACCCATCAGTATAAAATAACAGAAGCCCATTGTCATCACACACCGTTCCTACGCCTTCAAAGGCAGCGAACGACGGGGAGCAATTGGTGAGTGCAACAGGAGAGCCGCTGGTGAAATCAACACCTGCCTGACCTCCGAAGTACCAAATGTTTGCCTGCCCCTGGGAGTATGCAACATTTGCGGAAAGTGCTGTTGCAAAAATGTTTGCGATGAATGCTTTGAATAAAATGTTTTTCATGTGATTTTAAAGTTGAATAGTTAGTTAATGATTAAGATCTTTTGTTGAAATAATAGAATTGAATTATTGAATGAATTATTTTTTATCTGCAAGAAATAAACCCCGTCGGTAATGTTTGGTAACTGAATTTCTTTTTTGGAAGAAGAGAATGTTTTAACTGAATTAAAAACTTTTTGACCCAAAGCATTTATCACATCAACTAAAACTTCATCTTTAATATTTGCATCTCCAAAGTCAATCGTAAAAATTCCATTCGAAGGATTTGGGTAAACTGAAATTTCGCTGTCATTAAAAATATTTTCAATTCCCGTTATTAAAACATAAAGCGTTGAAGAACTAACACATCCATTTTCATCAGAAATAATCACTGTATAAAAACCTGTTTGTAAAACAGTATAGGTTTGATTGGTTGCGCCAGGAATGTCAATTGAATTTTGTTGCCACTGGTAAGTTGATGCAATACTGGATGTTAGCGTGTAGCCAGTTTGAGAAATAGTTGGGAAGGGCGGTGTTGCATTTACTGTCATAAAATTATTCATCAGTAACGTATCGCTTCCATACGCATTTGTTGTAACCAATGTAACATCATAAGCGCCGGGCGTATTGTAACAAATTCCTATAGGATTTTGCGTTGTTGACGTTGACGGACTGCCCCCTTCAAAAGTCCACATCCATGAAGTTGGCGCATTCAGTGATGCATCGAAATAATCGACACAAAATTTTTGACAGATAAACTGATCAGCTGAAAAATTTGATTGAGGAAGAAGTGAAATTTCAGAATTAAAAACATCTTCAGGAAAATTCGGTAGCCCATAACTTGAAGCACCACCTGCCATTGAAATTCCATTGTCGACAAAATTGCAGGCCACGCCAATTGAATCGGGAAAATTTACTACAGCTACATAAGCTCCTCCATTTCTTGCTACATACATCTTACCATCGGGTGCAAGCTGGCATGTTTGTACTGCATAAGATGCTGTTGCGCCAACTGCTGTTTTAGAATTATTAATATCAACCGGTGTTCCTGCATCTAAATTGAATTGATAAAGATTTTTATCATTCTCTTCTGTTACATAAAGCAATTTTGAATTAGGCGAAAAAGAAATCCCATAAACATAAGGAATGGGAGATGCAATTGGGCCCAGTGTAATCGGATTACTTACAATGCCGGTATTTATATCAAAGTCGAATACCTCTGCTAAATTTGAACCGCCCAGTGTAAGAGCAATTCGTTTTCCATCAGGTGAGAATTTCATACATCCGTCAGGATTTACACCGGAGAACGGAGTTCCAATCGAAGAAATTATTGGTGCTGAAAGCCCGGCTCCGCTTAACTCATATATTTTAAAAGTGTTTCCAGAATAATGATGCGTAGCAACCCAATAGTTGCCCGCTGGATTTTTTATAGCGCATTGTTTTTCGCTTGCTGGCGCATAAAGCAAAATGTTTTTTGTAGCGGTTACATCACCGATTCCGCCGTTCAAAGTCATGTCGATAATATTATATCGGTAACCATCAGTGCCACCATTGTAATATTCACCTGATGTAAAAATGTAATACTGATTTGAATTTCCCGGAACCGGTACTATTAAACCCTGTTGGCCAGCTGCATAAGTGCTTTGCAAACCACTGCCGTTGGGCATAACTAAATGATTTTTTCCCCAAACTGACATGCCATCTGTGTACATTAGAATTGAACCTGTTGTAGGATCGCTGATTGAACTGCATCCTTCATACTCACTCATTCCGCTTGTGGTAAGCAGTACGGCATTGCCGCTATTAAAATCAATTCCTCTTGAGGTGGAGAAGTACCATGTATTTGCTTCTTTCTGCGCCTTAACAAAGATTGAAGAAGTTAGGCAAAACACAAAACATAAAATGAATTTATTTGTAAAGATTTTTCTCATGATGTTTTTTTAAAAAGTGGATTTAATTAAAAAGAAAAAAGGTTGTGTTATTTTTCGTTCTCGTTTTCAAGTGTGCCGCGTCCCATTTCACCTTCTTCTTCCTGTTTCATTTCATCTTTTACCCAAGTTGCATTTTTATCGATGTAAAAATTCTTTTCATCATTGTAAACTCTTGCAATTCCATCTTTGAAGAAAAATGCATCTTGATATTGAAACGTGATTTTTATTGCGCCTTTGTCGTCAATAAATCCCCATGAATCTTTTTTCACTGCTGCCAAACCCTCAGAGAAATTTCTTGCATCATTATATATCAAAGGAATAATTGCTTCACCTTTTGCATTGATAAAACCAAACATTCCATCATGTTGAACTCTCGCAAGTCCGTTACTAAAATCATCGGCAAACTGGTAAATTGGTTGAATGCGCCATTCTCCTTTGTAATTGATGTAGCCATTCTTTCCTGCAATGGCAACACGTGCAAGCCCGCCAAAAAATTGCGAAGCATCATCATAAATTAATGGAATAGCAACTTCACCTTTCTCATTGAGGTAGCCCCGCTTTCTTCCTTCCATTACAATTGCTAAGCCTTCTTGAAATTCGCTGCCTGCATCGTACCTGGCTTCCACTAAAATTTTTCCCGAAGCATCTTTGTACCCGACTTTTGCTTTTGAATAAAAACGTGTGGGTGATTGAGAAAATGAATTTGTAATCGCAATGAATAATAGAAGAGTAGAAAGAATGTGTTTCATATTAAATGATTTAATTTTTGTGTAAATTTTAGAAGATTAAGGTAAGGTTAATTTTTTATTGAAATAAAAAAATTTATCCTCATGTAATATTAGTAAATTATGACTTGGTAATTTAAAAAACTACGCAATTGTTTATGCATACTTAATCTTTAAAAAAAATTATTTTCTCTCAGCAGGAAGTGCTTCAATATTTAATTCATCTTGATCCTTTTGCTTCTTGCGGTCACGTTTCTTTTGTTTTTCGGGATCTTTAAATAATTCTTTAAGCGTATCAAACTCGCGGGTGTATTGCAAAGCAACGCCATTCTTGGTTTTATTTCTTTCATCAATAACATCATAGTTGCTTTCGCTAAAAACTTTTCCCGATACGCGGCCATCGGGTGTAATTTTATATTCAACTGCAAAATCACCTGCGATGCCTGAAGAGGTTTGGCTTGTTTCGCCGCCCGAACCACCGAAGTCGAAATTGCCGCCCACATCTACTATCAGCCGATCATTCAAAAATCTTTTGGTGAGTTCAACCTGTAATTCATTTCTCTTCACTAAACTTGTTGGGTCGGCGGTATTGATGGTGGTTTCATACGACTGGTAGTTAACATTAAAATCTACATCATCGCGAATCTGTGATGCCAGGCGACTCACCTGATTGGTTACAAATTCACTGATGCTGTTGTTGACTTCAGTTCCAATACTCTGTTCACCCAAGCCCGATTGCTGTGGAAGAAAA
>JAJAYG010000457.1 GCA_026786335.1 Chitinophagales bacterium
CTTCAAAGATCACCCTAAACTTAAGAACTGCCATAGTTAATCGCTTTTAAACTATTTTAAAATATGCCGACAAAGAAATCAATTCAATCAAGAACAAACAAGATTAAAAATTATTTTTCATTAACAGGCAACCAATTACTTTTTTTTGCTTCAATTAAAATAAAATTAAAAGAATCTTCAAAATTATTTTTTATTACCCCATCCAAAATTGCTTCGCGCACAGCATCTTTTATAATTCCAATTTCTTTCGAAGGTGGCTTGCCAAAAGTTTTCATAATTATTTCTCCTGTAATTGGAGGCTGCCAGTTTCTCATTTTATCTTTCTCTTCAACTTCTTTTAATTTCTCTCTAACCAAATTAAAATTTTCGAGGTAGCGCTTCACTTTATTTTCATTCTTTGAAGTTATGTCTGATTCGCAGAGCATCATCAGCGATTCAATATCATCACCAGCATCAAATAATAACCGGCGTATTGCTGAGTCTGTTACCTGTTCTTTACTAAGCACAATGGGGCGCAAGTGAAGCAACACCATCTTTTGCACAAACTTCAATTTTTCATTCAACGGCAAATGAAATCTTCTAAAAATCCTTTCTGCTTTTCTGGCACCCACAACTTCATGACCATGAAAAGTCCATCCTTTACCTTTCTCAAATCTTTTTGTATCGGGTTTGGCTATGTCGTGCATTACTGCTGCCCAGCGCAGCCACAAATCATTGCTGCGGTCACAAACATTATCCAATACTTGCAGCGTGTGATAAAAATTATCCTTGTGCCCTTTTCCTTCCAGTAACTCAACACCGTAGAGTTTTACAAACTCGGGAAAAATAATTTCAAGTATTCCGCTTTTAAATAAAAGATCGAAACCAATTGAAGGTTTCGTGCACTGAAGAATTTTGTTAAGCTCATCAGAAATTCTTTCCTGTGAAATAATACTGATGCGGCCTTTGTTTTTTTGTATGGAAGAAAATGTTTGCGGATGAATTCTGAAATTAGGCTGTGTAGCAAATCTTATTGCACGCATCATCCTCAACGGATCATCAGAAAAAGTAACATCAGGGTCGAGCGGGGTTCGAATCGTTTTTATTTCAATGTCCTTAAGTCCATTAAAAGCATCGAGCACCATTCCGTAATCACTTTCATTGAGACTGATTGCGAGCGCATTCATGGTGAAATCACGCCGGCTCAAATCATCGAGTAATGACCCGTTTTCAACAATAGGTTTTCGTGAATCAGATCGGTATGATTCTTTTCTTGCGCCAACAATTTCAATGTCAAAATCATTTCTTTTAAGAAGTGCTGTTCCAAAATTTTTGTAAACAGCGAGTGAACATTCGGGGAAACCGGGTGCAATTTTTTCGGCGAATTCAATTCCATTTCCAACCACAACTACATCAATGTCTTTAGAAACTCTTCCCAATATCTTATCTCGCACATGGCCGCCAACCAAATAAGTTTCAATATTTAACTCCTTCGCAAAATGCGCAATGATGCTGATGCTCTTGCCTTCATCATCACTAACAGGGAGTTGAATAAGTTGCTTTTTAATAGTCATTGCTTCGGCATTAACGAAAAAAAATGGCTCAGTGAAAATTACTGAGCCAACTCTATGATTTAAAAAACAGATAAGCCTAAATCGCCTATCTAATTTTCAATTGTAGCGAGAAAGAGACTTGAACTCTTGACCTCGGCATTATGAGTGCCGCGCTCTAACCAGCTGAGCTACCTCGCCATCATCTTGCCCTCTTTTCAGGGAGCATTTCAGAATTTTCGTTGCAAATATAATCGCCATCAGGTAATGAATATTGAAAAATAATGTTGACGAAATGAGATCGTATTAACTGAACAGCTGCCTGAAAATATTTTTGATTCGGGCTATCCAAAAATATTCTCATTTTTCATTCTTCCTTTCCGTAACTATTTTCACAGCCCTAATTATCTTTCATGGAGGTTCTCTCAAAGCGTATTCAACAACTACAAGAAAGTGAAACATTGCAGATGGCTAAACTTAGCCGTGAGTTGCGCAGCAAGGGTTTCGATATCATCGATCTTAGTCTGGGAGAGCCCGATTTTGCAACGCCTGAGCACATAAGAGAAGCTGCAAAAAAAGCAATTGATGATGGTTATACTAAGTACCCGCCAGTCGCAGGGTATCTGGATTTGCGACAAGCAATTGCAGAAAAATTTAAACGTGAAAACCATCTTGAATTTTCACCCGAACAAATTTTAGTTTCTACCGGTGCCAAACAATCACTTGCAAACGTAATGCTGGTGCTGTTGGATGAAGGTGATGAAGTGATTATTCCAAGTCCTTATTGGGTAAGTTATCGGGAAATTGTAAAACTTGCCGAAGCTACGATGGTAAATATTCATACAACCATTGAAAGCAATTTTAAAATCACACCTGCTCAATTAGAGCAAGTGATTACACCGCAAACAAAGTTGCTTTGTTTTTCATCACCATGTAATCCAACAGGTTCTTTTTATTCTAAAGAAGAATTAAAAGGACTTGCTGATGTGCTTGCAAAACATCCGCAGGTATTTGTGATCAGTGATGAAATTTATGAGCACATTAACTTCACAGGCAGCCATCAAAGCATTGCTCAGTTTGATTGGATGAAAGACAGAGTGATTATTGTGAACGGCGTTTCTAAAGCTTATTCAATGACCGGCTGGCGATTGGGATATATAGCTGCACCGCAATGGATCACAAAAGCGTGCGATAAAATGCAGGGGCAAATAACCTCAGGTGCCTGCTCCATTTCACAGCGTGCTGCTTTGGCAGCAATCAGTGGTGATCAAACGCCCACTGATAATATGAGAACTGCATTTAAAAACCGACGTGATCTTGTACATAGGTTGTTGCTAGAAATTCCCGGATTTAAAGTGAATGAACCCGATGGCGCATTTTATTTTTTCCCTGATGTAAGTTATTATTTCGGAAAGACGGATGGGGAAACAGTAATTAAAAATGCCGATGACCTTTGCATGTATGTTATTCATAAAGCAAATGTTTCGCTGGTTACAGGAAAAGCTTTTGGTGATGAAAATTGCATCCGCATTTCTTATGCAACATCTGAAGACAAATTAATTGAGGCATTGCGCAGAACAAAAGAAGCATTGGCAAAACTGAGTTAAAAAAAATTTGCAAGTGGATATTAATCACATCCTTCAAAAATTTAGAGCGCAAAAAATATTAGTTGCCGGCGACGTAATGGTTGATGTTTATCTGTTGGGGAAAGCAGATCGCATTTCACCGGAAGCTCCCGTGCCAATAGTTACAATTGAGAAAAAAGAAGACCGCCCCGGTGGGGCAGCCAATGTTGCTTTGAACATTAAAGAACTTGGAGCCATTCCAATTTTGTGTTCGGTTATTGGAAATGATTTGGCGGGGAAAAATTTAATCCGCATTCTTAAAAAAAATAAAATTGATACTTCGGGAATTCTTTCATCCCCAAAAAGAATTACCACAGAAAAAACAAGAGTGCTTTCTAAAAATCATCAGCTAATAAGGTATGATTCTGAAATTACAAATGATTTAAATGAAGCTGATGAAAGGAATTTAATTTCGAAAATCACTTCCCTCATTTCAAAAGAAAAACCTGTTGCAGTAATATTCGAAGATTACAATAAAGGAGTGTTGACTGAAAAAGTAATTCACGAAACAATCACACTTTGTAACTCAAAAAATATTTTTACTGCTGTTGATCCTAAGAAGAAAAATTTCTTTGCTTATAAAAACGTATCACTCTTTAAACCAAACCTGCGTGAAGTTAGAGAAGCATTAAAAGATGACATTGAAGATTTGAGTAGGAGCAATCTTGTTTCAATTAGTAAAAGTTTGCAGAAAAAACTTTTACAGCAAATAACACTCATCACTTTATCAGAGCACGGAATTTTCTTTTCTACAAAAAAGGGAAATCAAATTATACCCGCACACAAAAGAAACATTGCAGATGTTTCGGGTGCAGGTGATACAGTAATTGCTGTGGCAACATTGTGCCTTGCCTGCGGAATAGATATACTCGAAAGTGTTGAACTTGCAAATATTGCAGGTGGGTTAGTTTGCCAGCATGCGGGCGTAATTCCAATAACAAAAGGAATGTTGCTCGCAGAGTTGAAAAAGTAATTTGCTGCAAAAATATTTTAACGATTTAAAGAATGATGTTTATATATTGTAAAATCACACAGTGAACTTTCACAACTCCAATATTTAATTTATTTTTGGCCTATATCATTTTTAAAAACTAAAACACAAATTATTATGAAATCAAAATTTTCACTTTTGAGTCTGCTCTTCTGCATTTTGTCATTTGCAGCATTCAGCACAGAAACAGAATCGAATGACACAAAAGCCACAGCAAATAAGCTCACAC
>JAJAYG010000458.1 GCA_026786335.1 Chitinophagales bacterium
ATTTTAGAGAATCAAAATATATGGAAGCCGCTTATGGTTTGGCCATCAACATCACCATGATTGTTACTACCATTCTCATTAGCACCTATGCCTATGTAAGAAGAGGTTCTTACACCATCATGCTCACGATTGGTCTAACATTTCTTGCAATTGAGTTGTGCTTTCTTGTTGCCAATCTCAACAAATTTCCGCATGGCGGATATGTAGCTATATTTATTGCGCTAACATTTTTCTTAATAATGTTTGTTTGGTATAAGGGAAGGAAAATTAAAAACAGGTTTCTGGAATTCGGAGACACAAATGAGTTAATACCAAAACTTGCAGAACTAAGTGAAGATCAAAGTGTACCTAAGTATGCATCACATTTGGTATTTCTTACAAGTGCAAACTATCCATCACAGATTGAATCTAAATTCTTTTATTCAATATTCTCAAAGCAACCTAAAAGAGCTGATACCTATTGGTTTGTTCACGTTGATGTGCTTGATGAACCTTATACCAGTGAGTATGAAGTTGACATACTTGCTCCTAACCTTGTTTACAGGATTGATTTTAGAGTAGGATTTAGAATTGAACCACGAATTAATCTTTTTCTAAAGAAAGTAATTGAAGATATGATTTCAAAAGGCGAAGTTGATATCACGAGTCGTTATGAATCTTTGAACAAGTACAACATGCCTGGTGATTTCAGGTTTGTTGTTCTTGAAAAATTTCTTTCATACGAAAATGAATTACCCTTTACCGAAAAAGTAGTTATGGATTTTTATTTCTTTCTTAAAAACGTATCACTTTCAGAGGGGCGCGAGTTTGGTCTTGATTCAAGTACTGTAACGGTAGAAAAAATTCCACTTGTGATCAGCTCACCCCGTAATCTTAAACTAAAACGGATAGAAGAAACTGAGAATGATTTTGTTTCAAAATAACAGTATTATTTATACGGTTTTTGCAAGTACAATAAAGGATCTATGAATACACTCCGCTTAATACTTGTTTCACTTTGAATAACAAAACAAGCGTTTCAAAACTTTCTGGTGCAATGCTCATGATTACCCTTGGCATTGTGTTCGGTGATATTGGTACATCACCTCTTTATGTAATGTCGGCTATCGTTGGCCCGCGTGTTATTTCAAAAGAATTGATTTATGGCGGGGTAAGTTGTGTATTCTGGACTCTTACGCTTATCACCTCTTTCAAATATGTATTTCTTGTTTTAAGGGCGGATAACAATGGAGAAGGTGGCATCTTCGCACTCTATGCTCTCGTGCGCAAGCGTGCGAAATGGCTCGTAATACCTGCTCTAATCGGCGGTGCTGCATCGCTGGCTGATGGAATATTAACACCTGCAATATCTGTATCATCTGCTGTTGAAGGGTTAAATTATTATGCCGAGAATATCCAAACCATTCCCATCGTAATTATAATTATTACGATTCTCTTTTTGTTTCAGAAAGCAGGCACTCAAATTGTTGGAAATGCATTTGGACCCATTATGCTCATCTGGTTTCTGATGCTGGCTACTTTTGGAACCTTACAAATAGTTGAGCATCCGCAAATATTGCATTGCATCAACCCTGTTTTTGCAATCAAGTTGTTGGTAAATTATCACCAAGGTTTTTGGTTGTTGGGGGCAGTTTTTTTATGCACCACCGGAGCCGAGGCATTATACAGTGATCTTGGTCACTGTGGTAAGAAGAACATTCGCGTTGCATGGGCATTTGTAAAAATAAGTTTGCTGTTAAATTATTTCGGGCAGGCTGCATGGCTTATGCAATTTACCGGTATGCACAAAGAAGATTTACCTGTTAATAATCCATTTTACGGTATAATGCCACCCGGTTTTTTATTAATGGGTATTACCATTGCAACGGTTGCTGCTATAATTGCAAGCCAGGCAATGATTTCCGGTTCATTTACAATGATCAATGAAGCAATGCGTTTAAATATGTGGCCAAAAGTTCGGGTTCGTTTTCCAACAATGGAACGCGGTCAAATTTATATTCCTTCAATAAACTGGTTGTTGTATGCAGGTTGCATTATTGTTGTTTGGCATTTTGAAGTTTCAACCAACATGGAAGCAGCTTATGGTTTGGCAATCAACATTACAATGATTGTAACAACAGTGCTGCTAAGTGTGTATGCATATGTAAGGCGAGGTTCCTATGCACTAACATTTGCAATCGGTATTACCTTTCTCTTTATAGAACTTCTTTATCTCACTGCAAATTTGGTTAAGTTTCCTCATGGCGGATACGTTGCAATTTTAGCAGCTTGTTTTTTTGCAATCATAATGTTCATTTGGTATAAAGCAAGAAAAATCAAAAACCGCTTTCTTGAATTTGGCGACATGAAAGATTTAGTAAGTAAGCTTGTTGAGTTAAGTGAAGACAATAGTATTCCAAAATTTGCATCACACCTGGTGTTTCTTACCAGCGCAAACTACACTTCAAATATTGAATCTAAATTTTATTACTCCATCTTCAGCCTTAAACAAAAACGTGCAGATACTTATTGTTTTGTTCACGTAGATGTAGTAGATGTAACTTATACTAGTA
>JAJAYG010000459.1 GCA_026786335.1 Chitinophagales bacterium
AAAGTTTCCCGCAGATTGACGCTGAAAAGAAAAAAAACACCTGAGTGTTTCATTCATAACCTCTCTCATTTATATTTTCGAAGTTCTGTTTCTTAATAAATGATCAGCCAAAGTTATTGCAGCCATTGCTTCTACGATTGGTACTGCACGCGGAACAACGCATGGATCGTGTCTTCCTTTTCCTTTTATTTCCACTGCTTCTCCTTTTGTATTTACCGAATCCTGCGCAGCTACAATTGTTGCAACCGGTTTAAATGCGACACGAAAATAAATATCCATTCCATTAGAAATGCCTCCTTGAATTCCTCCGCTGAAATTTGTTTTTGTGTAGATCGAATCTCCTTCTGCATAAAACTCATCATTGTTTTGTGAGCCGCGTTTTGCTGCTCCGTCAAAACCACTTCCATATTCAAAACCATGAACAGCATTGATGGAGAACATTGCCTTCGCCAAATCTGCTTGCAGCTTATCAAACAAAGGTTGACCCAAACCTACAGGACAATTTTTAATAATGCAACTCACAACACCGCCAATAGTATCGCCATCTTTTTTCACTTGCTCAATCACTGCAATCATTTTGTTTGCAACAATTTCATCTGGACAGCGAACAATATTTGATTCAGAAATTTTTATTAATTCCTCCAATGAAATTTGTGATTGTAAATTTAATTCACAACTACAATCACCAACCTTAGAAACAAAAGCACCTACTTGAATTTGTGAATGTGCAATCACTTTTTTTGCAATTGCACCTGCCGCAACAACCGATGCAGTAGTGCGTGCGCTTGATCTTCCGCCACCGCGATGATCGCGAATTCCATACTTTACCTGATAGGTGTAGTCGGCGTGTGATGGGCGAAATGCATCAGCGATGTGATCATAGTCTTTTGACTTTGCATCTTCATTGGGAATAAATAAAGCGATCGGTGTTCCAACAGTTTTTCCTTCAAATAATCCTGAAAGAATTTTTACAGCATCACTTTCCTTGCGCTGTGTTGTAATGTGTGATTGCCCCGGCTTTCTTCTGTCTAAATCTTTTTGAATTTCCTCAGCAGAAATCTCAACTCCCGCAGGGCAGCCATCAATCACGGCACCAATGCCTTCGCCATGTGATTCACCGAAGGTTGTTACGCTAAAAATATTTCCAATGGTATTGCCTGCCACTTGAATTCCGGGTTTTGAGTTATGAGTTTTGAGTTCAGTAATTGCTAATTTCTATTTTCAACTTTCTATTTTCTATTTTCATTTTTCCATTTTCTACCTTCTATATTCCATCTTCTTATCTTCGACCACTCAAAAGTTTCAATGAATATTCTGTTCAAAAATATTAAAAGTTTAGCGGGCATTCGTTCTGCCGATGTAAAGTTGTTGAAGGGAAATGAATTAAATGAACTTCCAGCAATTGATGATGCATGGCTTCATGTACAGGATGGAAATATTGCAGCGTATGGCGGAATGAAGGGTGTCGATTTTAATTTGTTTAAAGTTGAAGGCGCAATAGATGTTGATTGCACGGGAAGAATTATTCTTCCTTGCTTTTGCGATTCGCACACGCATCTTGTATTTGCCGACTGGCGGCAAGAAGAATTTGTTTACAAAATTCAGGGATTGAGCTATGAAGAAATTGCTGCACGCGGTGGTGGTATTTTAAATTCAGCAAAAAAATTAAATGCAACATCTGAAGAAGTTTTGATGGAGAAAGCATTGCAGCGGATTGAAGAAATAAAAAATCAGGGTACGGGCGCAGTTGAAATTAAAAGTGGTTATGGATTATGTTATGAAGGTGAACTGAAGATGTTGCGAGTGATAAAGAAACTGAAAAACATTTCTCCTATTCCAATCAAAGCTTCATTTCTTGGAGCCCATGCAATTCCTTTAGAATACAAAGAGCGCAGAAGTGATTACATCAAAATGCTCACTGATGAGTTGATGCCAAAAATTGCCGAAGAAAATCTTGCCGACTACTGCGATGTGTTTTGCGAAAAAGGATTTTTTACTTCCGATGAAACAGATTTGATTTTGCAAGCTGGCTGGAAATATGGATTGAAACCAAAAATCCATGCGAATCAATTAGCAATCTCAGGCGGTGTGCAAGCGGGCATTCGCAACAATGCAATTTCAGTTGATCATTTAGAAAATGTTGGTGATGAAGAAATTGAAGCATTGAAAAATTCATACACGATCCCTACCCTTTTACCTTCGGCTGCATTTTTTCTGCGCATGCAATATCCGCCGGCAAGAAAAATGATTGAAGCCGGCTTGCCGGTAACACTTGCAACAGACTACAATCCCGGTTCATCACCAAGCGGAAGAATGAGTTTTGTAATTTCTTTGGCGTGCATACAAATGAAGATGACTCCCGAAGAAGCAATCAATGCAGCAACACTTAATGGCGCACGTGCGATGGAACTGGAAAATGTTTTGGGCAGTATAACAGTTGGAAAAAAAGCAAACATCATTCTTACAAAACCAATAAATTCAATTTCAAACATTGCATACAATTTCGGAAATGATGTTATTGAAAAAGTATTTGTTAGTTAACTAAAGCAATAAAAGAACTCAACCGGAAAATAATCGAACTATGAATTCAGCACTTTTAAAAGACATTGGTTATGCAATCATAAGAATTGGCATTGGCGTTTTGCTGGCCATGCACGGTTGGCCAAAAATTATTGGCGGTGTTAAGGATTGGGAAGATCTCGGCGGTGTAATGAAAGATGTTTTCGGAATTTCTTTTTTCCCTGCCTTCTGGGGATTCTGCGCTGCGTTTGCTGAGTTTGCCGGAGGCATTTGCATTGCGCTCGGATTTTTATTTCGCCCTGCATGTGCGCTTGTATTGTTTGTGATGCTTGTTGCATTATCAATCAACTTAATCAACAATGCCTCATTCGGTGACTGGGCAGAGTCTGCCGAAGTTGGTGTAACAATTTTAGGAATGCTATTGATGGGTGCAGGTAGATTTTCGCTC
>JAJAYG010000460.1 GCA_026786335.1 Chitinophagales bacterium
CTTTCTTATCAGGATTTGCTTTCAAACGATAATGTGTTACCACCGCGCATTCTTTTGCGAATCCTTCAGCGTGTCCTTCTTCCTTTTCCAAAAAACTTTTAGGAACAAACAATGGAAAGTATGCATTCACATGCCCGGTGTCTTTAAACATTTTATCTAACTGCTGCTGCATCTTTTCCCAAATTGCATAACCATAGGGTTTAATTACCATGCAGCCGCGCACAGCAGAATAATCTGCTAATCCACCTTTTATCACAAGATCGTTGTACCATTGTGAATAATCCTGATTACGGCTTGTAATTCCTTTGTTGCTGATATCTTTTTTTTGTGATTGGTTATCCATTTTGTAATTTGGCATAGTGATTGAAAAAGTATTGTGGCGAAAATTAGTTGAAAAAAGTATTTAACTGATTAAACCACTAAATGAAAATTAAGTCAACCTTTAAATTAAACACCATGAAAACAATTGCTCTCTTTTTAGTTTCGATCGTATTTCTGGCTTCTTGTTCTTCAAGCAAGCAAGTTGTAACAAGCAGTTATGACGATGTTTACGTTGCCCAAACAAATCCTTCAGCGCAACCAGGTACACAAGTTCAATCAGATAACCAACAGGTTGAAACTTATAATGAGCCAAACACGCAGAAGTATGATAATAGTGCAAGCCCTGATTATTCAACTTCTGATCAGTACACTGACCCTAATGGTACAACTTACATTACAAATAACTATTACAACTCGGGTGGGTTTAGCTCTTACAATCCGGGCTACTCAGGTTTTAATTATTACAACCCATATTATTTTTCACCTGGTATAAGCTTTTCAATAGGCTTTGGAATTGGTT
This sequence comes from Chitinophagales bacterium, assembly GCA_026786335.1. Classification (GTDB taxonomy): domain Bacteria; phylum Bacteroidota; class Bacteroidia; order Chitinophagales; family UBA10324; genus JAJAYG01. The sequence continues at coordinate 842 of JAJAYG010000460.1, forward strand.
GGGGGTATAGTTCTTACAATTATTATTATCCGTGGTACACGAGCTACTATCCATATTATCCTTATTATGGTTACAACCCATATTATGGCTATAATCCTTATTATGGCTACAATCCTTATTGGGGATGCAATCCTTATTATGGTTATCCTCCTAACTATGGATATGATAATGGCTATGGTAGCGGAGATTATTATTACGGTTATCGCGGTGCTTCATCAAGTAACACCAGTTCTGATGTTGCAGGTGGAAGAGAATATAAAGATGCCGGAAGTGGCAGTGCTCCAGTGAGATCAGTAAACGGAATTGGTGACATGGGTAATGTTAAGAATAACGGTAGAACTGATGGCAATGTACTGAGCGGTGTAAATTCCGATGCAACAAGAAATAATCGTGAAAATGGCAAGGTCATTAATAATAAATCTAACGCTACTGTTACAAAGAGTAACTCAACTTTTGACAACAGCATCAATAAAACAGGCGATGCAGAAAAAAGAGGTGATGCAGTAAAATCGATGGAACGCAAGAGTGTTACTCCAAGAGCAAATATTAATGGCAAACCAAGAAGTGTGGCACAATTACAAGGTGTTGACTTCTCGAGTTCAGTGGCAAGTCATGCTGTCTATTCAAATCAGAATGCGAATAAACTAAGTATGAACTCTTCAACAAAAAGCAACACACAAGGAACACAATTAGCGATGAACAACGCACCAAGGCAAGGACAGCAAGTAAGTGGTACAGCAACCAGAAATTATTCTTCTTCACCAAAGCAAGGGAATACTCAGGTTCAACAACATGTTACTCAGCCAACCAATGTTTCGGCTTCAAAGAGTGTAAGATCATCGGCAAAATCAAGTTCACAACAATCAAAATATTCTCAAAACAGTAGCACAGTAAACAAACCTGCACAGCATGTTCAGTCTGGTCGCAGTTCAAGCAGTGGGGCACGAAGCAATAGCCAGAGTGGAGGATCTTACAAATCATCGGCAACTTCAAGAAATCCCAGATAATAATTTATCATTTTTAAATTTAACAACATGAAAACGATCATGAAAGCCATTGGTATGTTTTTTATAATACCATTTTTATCACAAGCACAATCAGATGAAGATGCATTGCGCTACACGCAATTAAGTTTCGGAGGAACTGCACGTTTCATGGGAACTTCGGGAGCATTTGGAGCGCTGGGTGCCGATTTTAGTACGCTCAGTTTTAATCCTGCAGGTATAGGAGTCTACAGAAGCTCAGAGTTTTCATTTTCTCCTTCGGTAACAAGTATAAATACTGATGCAACGTTTGGAGGAAATACATTGCAGGGAAACAGAGCGCCATTTAACATTTCCAGTTTTGGTGTTGTGTTCTCACAGGATCTCACAAGGAAAGATCCTACTAATAAATGGAAGAGATTCAATGTAGCTTTTGGGGCGAATCGTTTAAATGATTTCAACAGCAACACTTATTTCAAAGGTGTGAACCCTGATAATTCTATGATTGATTTTTATGTTGCCGAAGCGAATTCAAAAGGCGGAACCAATCCAAATTCAATTACCAATACATATTCATTTGGTTCGGGATTATTTTATCAAACGTACTTAATAAATCCAACAGCATCTGACAGTACTCAATACACAGGAATTGTAAACAGCGGAAATATTGAGCAGAGTGGTTACATTTCTCAGGAAGGTTCCAACACTGAATATTTATTTTCATTTGGCGGTAATTATGATGATCACCTGATGTTAGGAATGACGGTTGGCTTGCCTTCTATTAATTATAATTCATACACTACATTTACCGAGAGCGATATCAACAGTGTTTACGGTCACTTTGAAAGTTTTACAAAAACAGATAACCTCAACACTAATGGATTAGGAATCAAAGCCAAGTTAGGTTTGTCGTAGATCATC
>JAJAYG010000461.1 GCA_026786335.1 Chitinophagales bacterium
AATTTATAATTCAACATTTCATTTTGCTTATAGCGTTCAATTATTTGAAGTGCGAACTCAAATGACTTAACAAGAATTATATTTTCATTTTTCATTATGCTGTTTTTCTTTAATTCAACATTTAAAATTCAGCATTCATAATTTCTAATGTTCGTGTCCATGCGCAGGCAATGTGCCCGATGCTGATGATAGCTTGATTTGATATGCACCTTTGATAACAACCCGTTCACCTTCACTAATTCCTGAAAGAACTTGCACATTTAATCCATCACTTGCACCTAATTTAACTTCCCGCTTTTGAAAACTTTCTCCTTCGGTTTGCACATACACAAAGAAGTTTCCCTGTTCTTCAATTAATGATGAAACAGGAATTACCATTGCATCAGGAATTGGAAATGATTTTAAATACACTTCGGCTACTGAACCGGAAATGAGGTTTCCCGTGTTGTCAATTTCAAATGTTACAGGAATGAAAGGCGAATTTGCAGTGGCACTTTTTCCGTAAGAAATTATATTGCCGTTTAACTCTTGCGTGCTGTAAATCTTTTCGCTATCGGTGGTTTTGTCCGAATGGATTCCTACGGAAAAATTTGCTGAAGTGATTGCAGAAAGATTGTTGAAATATTTTTGCGAAACATTGGCTTGCAAAATGAGTTTCTTGTTTCTCGAAATAGTTGCCAATGGTGTTCCCGCTTCCACGAATTGTCCTTCGATAACGAAAATATTTTTTACGAATCCATTCATCGCAGAGGAAACGGTTTGGCCGTTTGCAGAATAGTTTTTTGCAATGGTGTTGAAAGCTGTTTGTGCATTATCAAATTTTAGTTTGGTATCCTGAAAATCTTTTTCGGAAACTATTTTATCCTTCACCAATTCTTTAGCACGGTCGTAATCAGCTTTTGCTTTTTCATAATTCGCTTTTGCTTCTTTATAGTTTGCATCAATATTTCCTTCCGCTAAATCCCCACCTGTGATGGTGAATAAAGGTGTGCCTGCATTAACGGTTGAACCAATGATAGTTTTGTTTCCTTTAAACAAAACAATGCCACTTGCTTTTGCTGTTACTATCATTTCATCTCCTGGTGCCGAAAGAATTTGTCCGCTTGTTTTAATGATGTTGCTGAATGCTTGCTTTTTTACAGGTGCATTTGCAAACGCTACTTTCCATGCTTGTTCCTTTGAATAGGCGATATCGCTGTTTCCATTTTCTTCGGGTTGTTCCGCCAATGCAGATTTTTCATCAGCATATACTTTTACATTTTCAATTATAATTTGGTCAGTAAAATTTTTTGTCTTTATATCGAATACTAATTTTCCAACGCCTGCTGTAATCGGTTTTAGTGTTAGAGGAAAAATTCCCGGAACACTTGGGGTATCTGCAGTTTGTTTTATGCCTTTACCGCCAACAATTAAACTAAGTGTAACAGAACCTTCTGTCAACGGCAGAAAGTTTTCGCCAAGGATGGTGAAGTGAGCAGCAAATTTTGTGGTGCCGCCTACTATCAATGGTTTAAACTCTACAAATACTTCTAATTTATCAGAGTAAAGCGTGTAAGCAAGCGGTTCTAATCCGTGCTCATGTAAGTGCTCTTCGGTTTTCGTTTTGCAACCTGAAAAAAGTAAAACCGTTAATGCGATTGCTGAAATGATTTTGTTCATCACTATTTTTTTTTGTTTCTTAATTAATGTTTGTGAGGTTGTTCGTGTACGCCATGTTCATCATGCGAATGTTCATGCACAGAATCTGCTTTTTGTGAAGCAGTATCAACCGGAGCAGTAAATTCTTCCTGATCAACAGTACTGTCTTCCTCGTGATGTTGATGAACAGAGCCATCGTCATGCTGGTGAGTGGTATTGTCGTTTTCTTTTTTTTGATTGCCCGCGCATCCTGCAAAGAGGAATGCAGCAATTGAAAGTATGATGATTGATTTTATCATTGTGATAAATTTTAGTTTAAAATTGAATGAAACGTAAATTCAACGTTCGCATTTATGCAATGCAAAAGGTTAATGCTTTCCGAAAGGAAAACTTATTAGCCGATAAAAGCAGGAGGAGCTCGCAAACCCGAAGAAAGGGAATGAGGCGAAATGTAAATGAGATGTTCCGCAGATGATTTTTGCAGTAAAGGCGGAATGAAAAGCTTGATTATGCCAAAATTATCGGGCAAAATGGCAACGACTGATCCCGAATTAAATCGGGATGAAAATGTATTGGTGAGGTGGTGTGAGGTGGTGAAATTGAGCCCGTCAGCCGAATGAGTGAAGTGGGCGAAAAGATGATTAAGGTCTTCGCGGTCGGTATCATCGTCATGGTGATGGTGGGTGTGATGATGCTCGGTTGCATTATGGTCGTTATCGTGGTGGTGATGCGGAACGATGTTATGCCCAAGGAGAATTGCACAGGCAACGGTCATCAATAATATGGCTGTGAATTTTTTCAGCATCGGGTGCGAAGGTATGGAAATATAGGGAAAAGACCGCTTACGGGCTTACGCACAACGGTTGCCAGCTACAAGAAGTTGGCG
>JAJAYG010000462.1 GCA_026786335.1 Chitinophagales bacterium
GTGCAGGTTTGGGTGGCGGAAGTGCAGATGCTGCTTTTACTTTAAAACTTTTGAATGATTTGTTTGAATTAAAAATTTCAAACGCACAATTAAAAAACTTTGCTTCGCAATTAGGAAGTGATTGTGCTTTCTTTATTGATGGCAAACCATCAATTGCAAAATCAAAAGGCGAGGAGTTGGCAGCATTGAATTTGGATCTTTCATCTTACCACATCATTATCATTCATCCCGGCATTCATGTAAATACTTCATGGGCATATGCTCAAATTGATGCTGCTTCATTTCAAAAAATAAATTCCATCAATCTTGTTTCTACAATTAAAAAACCGATTGCAGAGTGGAAAGAATTATTGAAAAATGATTTCGAAGATGTGGTGTTTAAAAAATATCCTCAAATTAAAGAACTAAAAAAAATGTTTTATGATCAGGGAGCAATTTATGCTTCGATGAGCGGAAGCGGCTCTGCAGTTTATGGCCTCTTTGAAAAAGAACCTGTAGATTTTCCTTTCCAAAACTCAATGAAATATTTTTCAGTAAAACTGCATTGATCAGTTTTTTATCATTTCAATAAAATCATCAAAAAGATACCTGCTGTCATGCGGCCCCGGTGCAGATTCGGGGTGATATTGTACAGAGAATGCTCGCTTGTTTTTTAATCGCAATCCTTCGATAGAGCGGTCATTTAAATTAAGATGTGTGATCTCAACATCTTTTGAATTTCTTATCGCCTCACCATCAACTGAAAATCCGTGATTTTGTGAAGTGATCTCACATCGCCCGCTAATGATATTTTTTACCGGATGATTTAATCCCCGATGACCATGGTGCATTTTAAAAGTTGGAATACCTGCAGCCAAACCAAGTAGTTGCTGGCCAAGGCAAATTCCAAAAAATGCCTGATCACCATCTATTATTTGCCTAACAGTTTGAATTGCATAATCCATCGAAGCAGGATCACCCGGGCCATTAGAAATAAAATATCCATTCGCATTAAATGCCTTCATTTCGGTGTATGAAGTTTTAGCTGGAAAAATTTTTACGTAGCAACCGCGATCGACCATGCACTTTAGAATGTGAGATTTTATCCCAAGATCAAGTGCAGCAATTTTTATTTGTGAAGAAGGGTCACCTGCTTCATAAATTTCTTTGGTGCTCACAATTGAAGAAAGTTCTAACCCCGCCATTGAAGGAACATCCTTTAATTTTTTCTTCAACACTTCAACATCCGTCGTCTCAGATGAAATGATTGCATTCATTGCACCGCGGCTTCGAATGTGCCTAACAAGTTCACGCGTATCAATGCCTTCGATAGCAACCTTATTTTCCTTTATAAAATATTCTTCAATTGATTTACTTGCCTGCTGCCTTGAGTAAAAAGTGTTGAATGACTTACAAACCAGTCCCGAAATTTTAATAGAGGAAGATTGAATTTCATCCTCCATATAGTTATAATCCCGAATACCGTAATTACCAATGTGCACATGTGTAGCCACCAGAATTTGACCGAAGTAAGAAGGGTCGGTAAAAATTTCCTGATAGCCGGTCATTCCCGTATTAAAACAAATTTCACCAGTGGTAGTGCCAATTGCGCCGCCTGCATAGCCATGGTATACAGTACCGTCTTCGAGTAATAAAACTGCTGGAATTTTCAAGGTAGAAGAATTGGGCAAAAATAATTTTTTGGGAATGAAAAACAGCAGGGTGTGGAAAAGAAAATTGTATGTGATCTTTTTCCTATGCCGAATTGGTGTTACTGCTTTAGATTTTGAAGCACCCTTTCATCAATTGGGAAATCTTCTATTTTTTTAATCTTTACTTTTTTCATTTCTGTATGTAATGGATTAATTAGCCAATTGTGTTCTGTAGTAATAATTACTGATGGCACTTTTAATAGTAAACTTCTCTTTTCTATCAACCACCGATCACCAATCAGGTGTGTCGAAGTATTACTGGGAAACTCCTTCCAATCCAATGGCAAATTTTTTTGCTTGAATTCTTCATTAGTTGCATTGTTAGAAACTTCAAGAGTCAAAAGTTGCATGTGCTTAGGCAAATGAAACAAACTTGTATTTGCAATTATTTCAAGAACAGCTAACGAAATATGAGATGAAGTATAGATTACAGGAAGGCCTGCCGCGTTCCATCTTCCTCCATATAATCTTGCGCCCTCACCCTTCAATTCATCAATATACCGGCGATTGGCAATTCGGTAAAGCAGCATACTTAGTTATGAATAAACTCCATATTCAATTCTTCCCAAAATGCGAACAAGAATTTGAATTCCAAATGTAGTATCTAATAAATCCATTGGCATTTTGTTACCCAAAGCAACTATGGGCGAATTAAGCCAACCCAAAAAACGATCTTGTGAGCCAAAAACAGCAACTCCCTTCGCTATCAACTGCGCTATTTCTATTGTTTGCTCCGATACAGGAACATTGAGTGTATCATGATTTTTTTTACGTTGAAAATTTCGATGTGATACACCAACCAGATTACTCATTTTCTCTGCAGAAATATTTAGAATATCTGCAACATGCAGCATAGATTGTTTTTTAATTCCCTGCCTTGCAAGCAACACCATATCCATCTCATTACTCAATGGTAAATTAATGAATTTGCTTCCGCCAAGAATATTTTGAATGGAACTGAA
>JAJAYG010000463.1 GCA_026786335.1 Chitinophagales bacterium
CAGATTCTGTTACCAATCTGCCGGTGGCCGCTGCAAAAATTTTTATGCGAAGTGCAGAGGGTGATATCTACAATGCAACTACTGATGTAAACGGAAATTATACTGTTAACTGCTTTGCAAAAACCTACGACATCTTTTGCGGAAAATGGAGCTACAAGGAAAACGGAATCAATGGCTATGTTTTAAATCCCGGACCGGCAACCATTAACTTCAAAATTCAGAAAGGTTATTACGATGATTTTATTCTCGACCTCGGTTGGACGATCACCAGCAATGCTGAGACAGGAAAATTTGTAAGAGCAGAACCAATTGGAACTTTAAACGGAAACAATTATGTAAACCCCGAATTTGATATTGCCGGCGATTGGGGTGACTATAGTTTTATGACCGGTAACGGCGGTGGTTCTGGTTTTACGGATGATGTAGATGATGGCACTACTACTATTAAATCTCCGAAAATGGATTTGTTGAGTTACGCAGATGCAGTTGTAAAATTCTATGCATGGTTCGATAATTACGGCGGGCAGGCAACACCAAAAGATTCTATTGTGGTCTATCTCTCTGATGGTGTAACCAAGAAAACAGCCCTGTATATTGATATGAATAATTTCCCCTTGAGCCAATGGAATTATCATGAATTTCATGTAAATGATTATATGTCGCCTACTGCAAACATGCAGGTAACTTTTTCAGTTACCGATTTATCAAATTCGGGCAATGTGCTTGAGGCAGCCATTGATTATTTTAAAGTGATTGATGCGCTTGGAACCGGAACAAATGAATTGGTTTTGGGAAACGAAAATCATTCATCGGTTTTTCCCAATCCATTTTCATACAACACAATTGTGAGCTATCGCATAGCAGAAACTTCGGGCAATTCAAGAATTGTTGTTAAAGATGTTTTGGGTAATGAAGTGATGATGAAAAATATTTACTCTTCATCAGGGAGCGTTTCTATAGGAGAAAATCTTGCTGAAGGAATTTATTTTGTTTCGATTGTAAATGGTAATGAAGTATTGGCAATGCAAAAAATTGTAAAAGTGAAATAGTTTTATTGAACTGAAAACGAAAATCCCTGCAACTAAAATTATTGCAGGGATTTTTTTATGGCTCTCATTTTCGTAATCTCATAATCATCATGCTCACAAACAAAGAAAGCCATATCAATTAATCGCATTTGCTTTTGCAATCTTGGATGAAGCGCACTCTTGATTAATAATTCCGCACTCGCATTTTCTAATCGCTCAATAAATTTGTTTCGCGATTCATTAAACAGGATGATTATTTCCTCAACAGGTTCGCTGTTATAATTTGCTTCGGTTGTTTTTACATTCTTCATATCTGCCGCTCTCAGTATTTCCTTTCCCTCTGTAAAATCATCAATCCTTCCATCGTGCAAATTTTCTAAATCATATAGATGACCAATCACTTCTTTGATAGACCATTTATCATTTTTCTTCGCTGAAAGTTGCTCATCATTCAAACCTGAAATCAATTCTTTTATTCGCGGCACTGCTCCACACAACCTTTCAAGTATTACAGGAAACATACCATCAGGAAAATCAAAATTGAATTTGCGTTCAATCCAAAGCGTTTGATCAATCATTGTATAAGTTGATTTGAGTTTTCATTTTTCGGGAGTAAATTTACAGCCATAATTAACAAAACATGATCAAGAAAATTCTGACCACACAGGTAATTATAATTGCGGCGTTTGTATTTGCTGCTGCAATCATCCGTTTGCTTTCATTTCAATTTGAGTGGTGGAATTTTACGCCTATTGGCGCAATGGCCTTATTCAGTGGCGCTTATTTTAAAGATAAGAAAATGGCTTTCATTGTTCCTCTAACAGCCATGATTTTGAGCGATGCAATTATTGGTTTCTACAATGGCATTCAGGTAGTTTACATTGCAATGTGTCTTGTTGTTCTTGTGGGTTTTCTTTTACAAAACAGAATCAACATTGCATCAGTAATCGGTGGTTCACTCGCTGCATCAGTAATATTTTTTCTGGTAACCAACTTTGCTTTGATCTATCCGGAAACACTCTATCCTCATACTGTTGCCGGTATAATTACAAGTTACACCGCAGGTTTACCATTCTTCAAAAACACCATCATGGGAGATTTAATTTTCTCTGCAGTTTTATTTGGTGCTTATCAATTGGTGAAAAGAAATGTTGGTACTGTTGTAAATGCCACCTAAGAAATTCCTGAGTTCTCATTCTTTTTCCAGAAAAAAAATAAAGAGCTCATTAATAATCTATTCACTCTTAATGGTTCTCGACAAGCTCGAACTGACCTCGCATGGACCAGGCAAAAAAAACGAATTGACTTATTAAGTCCCGGAGGGACGATATTGTGATAGTAGTAAGAGTCCGTGATACACAAATTCTTAATAGCCCCGTAAGGGCGACATTATCTTATCAAGAATAAATGAAAAAAATATCGCCCCTTCGGGGCTAAATTGAATGATGAATTAAATTCGCACTACTACCATAATGTCGTCCCTGCGGGACTTAAAACGCCGCTCTCAACGAAACATACACGCCGCTTCCCCTCGAAGTAAACCCTCTCGTCTCAGTATAACTGCTGTTCAAAATATTTTCAACTCTGACTGTAGCTGAATAATGTTTTTTGAATTCATAACTGCCGATAAAATCAAAGAGCACATAATCATTTAACTCAACTGTATTCAGCGCTCCATAAGGCCCGAGGTTGTAATCATAAAAAATATCGGTATGCTTGCCAATCCATCTTGTGTTTAATTGAAGTGAAATTTTTTTGACTGGGTTGTAAGTGAAGAAAATATTTGCAGTTGATGGCCGGCGTACCAATCCTTTAGTTTCTACCTGCTCAGTTAAA
>JAJAYG010000464.1 GCA_026786335.1 Chitinophagales bacterium
AAAAATTCATTACCCGAAATTTCTTCAACACCTGTAATCAAAACATAAATTGTATTGGAAGAAACACAACCGGTTTCATTTCCAATCACCACAGTATAAAAACCAGTTGATGTTGCGGTGTATGATTGCAATGTTGCACCGGGAATATCAACGCTGTTGAATTGCCATTGGTAAGAAGATGCAATTGATGAAGTAAGTACATAACCGACTTGCGTGATTGTTGGCAGCGCCGGAGTTGCATTCACAGTCATAAAATTTAAAAGTGCAATGGTGTCGCTGTTACCCAATGCATCTTTGGTAATCAGCGTAACATCATACACACCGGGAGTATTGTAACAAATTTGAGTTGGGTTTTGTAGAATGGAAGTGGAAGGACTGCCGCCTTCAAAAGTCCAATGCCACTCTACAGAATTTAAAGTGAGATCGAAATAGTTGACACAAAATTTTTGACACACACTGGTATCGGAAACAGAGAGCGAAGGTTGATTGCAATTGATGATGGTGATTACAATTGAATCGCTGCCCGAACAATTTCCATCGGAAACAACAACAAAATAATTTCCATCTACTGAAACCCAAATTGATTGCGCAGTGCTTCCATTGCTCCATAAAAAAGTACCTCCGCCATTTCCTGCATCCAACAACAATGAATCGCCTTCGCAAATTGCAGTATCATTTCCCAAATTATTGATAGACGGGAAATCAATCACGTGTATGTAATTTGTTTTTGTGATGGTGATGGAATCACATTCTCCATACACAGTAAGCGTTATATCATAATATCCGGCTGCATCAAAATTTATGGTTGGGTTTGGTAATGTTGATGTTGATGGATTGCCTCCCGAAAAATTCCAATTCCAATTTGTGGTTGAAAAATTTGAAATGCTTAAAAATGAAACTGCATCGCCAACACAAATCAAAGTATCGGATGCAGAAAAATCCGCATCGTGTTTAATGCGGTATTCATAAAAATCTTTCATTAAAATAATTCCATCGTGCCCTGTTCCTGCATACCCCGAATTGCCGATGGCTGCACCGGGACTATAAGCTCTTGCCGGTCCGCCGTAATCTGCAATTTGATTCCATGTGTTTGTTGCAGGATCAAACTGATAAAAATCTTTTTTGAATGAAGCATGCGGAACATTGTAACCAAGACCGATGTAACCTTTATCGCAAATAGAAAATGAAGTTGCTTCGCCAATAATTCCTCCTGCATAATTTGCTTTTGCATTCCACGAATTTGTTACAGGATCATATTCCCAAAAATCGTTGTGCAATGTTTGCACTCCGTTTACATCAATCGAAGAGCCGCAACCTACATAACCTTTTCCGTTCACCGAAAAACCCGATGCGCCCAATGCCGCACCTGCACCGGGATAGTTTGCAATGGCAATCCACGAATCTGTTGCCGGGTCATATTCATAAAAATCAGTGAAGGCAATAAATACTCCGGGAGTTCCATTGAAACCACCACCGATGTATCCTCTGGTTTCAGTCGCAAAGCCAACACAATATCCTCGTGCAGCTCCGGGAAAATTTGCTTTCTGTGTCCACGTATCGGTTGAAGGATCATATTCATAAAATAGATTGCTCCATGTATATCCGCCTCCAACGCCTGTGCCCACATAACCTTTTCCGTTGATAGAAAAAGCAACGCATGTAGTTGATGCACCGGGAAAATTTTGTTTTTGTGTCCATGCATTGGTGAGTGTATCAAACTCCCAAACTTCCTGTGAGTAAGAATAATCGTAGCCGCCAACTAAATAATATTTGTGTAATTCGGGAATAGAAAAACTGCAGGCGCGGTTTCTTCCTGTTCCGCCAAAATCAATTTTCGCAATCCATGATTGCGCATGCAGGTATTGAAATGAGAAAAGAAAAAGCAGTGTGAGGAGTAGATTTTTTTTCACATAAGTTTTTTAATGAGTGATAATAATTTTGGAACTGAATATTTTTTCTGATGCAGAAATCTTTAAAAAATAAATTCCGTTTGGCTGCGCATTCAAATCTATTGATTTACTCCAATTATTATAGAAATTATTTTCTGTTGATGAAAAAATGATTTGTCCCAGCGTGTTTTCTATTTTAATATCCGTCTGTCCGCTTATAGCGGTCTGTCGGATAATTTCTATGGTAAAATTTCCATTTGAAGGATTCGGATAAACAGAAAAAAATTCATTACCCGAAATTTCATCAACACCCGTAATTAAAACATAAACAGTATTGGAAGAAACACAACCGGTTTCATTTCCAATTACTACAGTATAAAAACCTGTTTGAGTTGCAGTATAAGATTGTTGTGTAGCACCAGGAATATCAACACTGTTGAATTGCCATTGATAAGAAGATGAAAGTGAACAAGTGAGCACATAACCAACTTGAGTAATTGTTGGAAGTGGCGGTGTTGCGTTCACAGTCATAAAATTCAGCAGTGCGATAGTATCGCTGTTACCCAATGCATCTTTTGTAATCAGCGTAACATCATACACACCGGGCGTGTTGTAACAAATTTGAGTTGGGTTTTGAAGAAGGGAAGTGGAAGGACTGCCGCCTTCGAATGTCCAATGCCACTCCACAGAATTTAATGTGAGATCGAAATAGTTAACGCAAAATTTCTGACA
>JAJAYG010000465.1 GCA_026786335.1 Chitinophagales bacterium
CATTTAGTGTGTGAAGATTGCCGCGGAAAAAGATTTAAAGATGAAGTGCTTGATGTTTACTACAAGGAAAAAAATATTGCCGATGTACTTGACATGAGTGTGGATGAAGCAATTGAATTTTTTTGGGAAGAAGATAAAATTGTTACACTCATAAAACCATTGCAGGATGTTGGATTGGGTTATGTAAAACTTGGTCAATCATCTTCAACACTCAGCGGTGGCGAAGCGCAGCGTGTAAAGCTTGCTTCTTTTTTAGGGAAAGGAAATTCTCAAAAGCCAGTGATGTTCATTTTCGATGAACCAACCACCGGTCTTCATTTCCACGACATCAGCAAACTGCTGCATGCATTTGATATGCTGATTGAAAACGGACACACCGTAATCATCATCGAGCACAATGTTGAAGTAATCAAATGCGCTGATCACGTTATCGACCTTGGACCCGAAGGCGGCAACAACGGCGGGCATTTAATTTTTCAGGGATTGCCTGAAGACCTCATTAAGGTAAAAGAGAGTTGGACGGGAAAATATTTGAAGAGGAAACTCTGATTCTTTTCTTACGCCCTGCTCAAATTCAAAAATTAGTGAGCTGTATTGTTCTCCTTCATCTTGGTTCTAATACCCAGAAGATGGTACAAAGGGCACCATCCAAAAATTGCTGTTGGAATAAAAATAATTGTTGCAATGAGTGAAAAAATTCCAACTGCCACTGCTGTTACGTCGTGAAAAAACAAGAGTACAAATAATATAGCTGCTGCAACTCTTATCAGGCGATCAATTAAACCAATGTTTTCTTTTATGTTCATGATTGAAAAGTTTATGAATGCAAAGAAACTTTTACTGCTGAGCTCGGCCACTGATCTACATCACACAGCAATATGATTTTTGATAGCATGACATTTATCATGCAGTAATTTGATATCCATCATCAGTATTGCTTTAAACGCAAGTGACTTTTGCAGAGAATAAAAATTTACCTAAATGAAAAAGCCAATAAACGTTTTGCTCACCTCTTTAATCATTTTATTTATTTTCTCTTGCACATCGGTTGATAAAAAGCAAAACGATGTTGCTGCAACAACAACCATCGATGATTCTTATAAACCTGCTGCCGCCGCCGATGCGGGTAACCCAATGAATAACATTGGCATTGGCCCGGTTAAAGAAAGATTTGCACTTGGTGCTATTGATGCCAACAAAGCAACTATTGGTAAAGATATTTTTGAAGCCAAATGCACCTCGTGTCACAAATTCACCTCTGATAAATATGTAGGTCCCGGTTTATTAGGTGTAACCGAAAGAAGAACTCCGGAGTGGATAGTAAATCAAATCACTAATCCTGCCGAGATGACGGAAAAAGATCCAATAGCACACGAGTTATTGGAAACATATCTTACTCAAATGACCAATCAAAACATTACTGTAGAACAGGCAAAAAATATTCTTGAATATTTTAGGCAGCAAGATGCCGCCCATAAAGCACAATAAAATTTTTCTTCAATAACTAAACCCTATCAAAATGAAAACTTCAATGATCATTAAATCAACAGCAGCTTTTGGTGTTGCTGCAATTTTATTTTTTATTGTGCAGCAATGCACTCCGGGAAATAAGAGTACGATGAGTATGGCTGGTGATGCAGCACAAAAAGTTTATGTTGCTCCCGGGCAAAAAGATGAGTTCTACGAATTTCTTTCCGGTGGTTTCAGCGGGCAGGTAAGCGTTTACGGCCTACCCTCTTGCCGGCTGTTAAAAGTGATTCCTGTTTTTTCGGTAAACCCCGAAAACGGTTATGGCTTTAATGAAGAAACCAAGCCGATGCTCAATACCACGGATGGTTTTATTCCATGGGATGATAGCCATCATACAGAACTTTCAATGACGGATGGAAATCCGGATGGCAGATGGCTTTTCATTAATTCAAATAACACTCCTCGCATTGCACGCATAGACCTCAGCACTTTCCGTACAGCAGAAATTATTGAAATACCAAACAGCGGGGGCAATCACTCTTCACCATTTACTACTCCGAACACTGATTATGTTGTGGCAGGCACTCGCTTTAGTGTTCCCCTTGGTGACAATCTTGATGTTCCTATTTCTTCTTACAAAGAAAATTTTAAAGGCACGCTTTCATTTATCAAAGTAGATCGCACCACCGGAAGCATGAGTATGGGTTTTCAAATTTTAATGCCTGGTATTGATTATGATCTTGCACATTGCGGCAAAGGGCCATCGGATGGATGGGCATTTTTTACCTGCTATAATTCAGAGCAGGAACACACGTTGCTCGAAATGAATGCAAGCAAAAATGATAAAGATTTTATTGTGTGTGTGAATTGGAAAAAAGCTGAAGAATATTTAAAGCAGGGAAAAGCAAAAGAGTGGAAGAGTGATTACATTCATAATTATTGGGATGAAAAAAAGCAAATGACCATATCGGAAACAAAGCACAATACGATGGTTCTTGATCCTAAAGATTGTCCAGGTCTGGTGTATTTTATTCCTTGCCCAAAATCTCCACATGGTTGCGATGTTGACCCAAGCGGACAATACATTTGCTGTGGCGGAAAATTGGCCTCAATAATTCCGGTATATTCATTTGCCAAGTTGCAAGATGCCATTAAGAACAATGAGTTCGATGGCGAATATCAGGGAATACCTATTGTAAAGTACGCTGCTGCAATTGCAGGTGAGGTACAGAAACCAGGTCTTGGTCCATTGCATACTGAGTTTGATGATAAGGGATATGGTTACACTTCAATGTTTGTTTCTTCGGAAGTAGTAAAATGGAAAATCGGAACATGGGAAGTGGTAGACAGACTTCCAACTTACTATTCTATTGGTCACCTCTCAATTCCCGGTGGTGACGCCATGAAGCCCTTTGGTAAATACCTCTTGGCAATGAACAAGATCACTAAAGATCGTTACCTGCCCACCGGACCCGAATTAAATCAATCGGCACAGTTAAT
Source organism: Chitinophagales bacterium (assembly GCA_026786335.1). Classification (GTDB taxonomy): domain Bacteria; phylum Bacteroidota; class Bacteroidia; order Chitinophagales; family UBA10324; genus JAJAYG01. The sequence goes on from JAJAYG010000465.1 coordinate 2,971, forward strand.
TGATATTTCAGGTGATAAAATGAAACTACTCTATGACTTTCCAACTGTGGGTGAGCCACATTATGCGCAAGGTATTGCCGCTGAGTTAGTAACAAAAAATCAGGTGAAAATTTTTAAACTCGAAGAAAATATGCATCCTTTTGCCACAAAGAAAGAATCAGATACAAAAGTTACACGCAAAGGCAAACGTGTAGATGTGTACATGACAAGCATTCGCTCGCACTTTGCACCTGATAATATCGAAGGAGTTTTTGTGGGCGATACTGTTTATTTCCATGTCACCAACCTCGAACAGGATTGGGATGTACCTCATGGCTTTGCAATTAAATCATCGACGAGTTCGGAATTGCTCTTGATGCCGGGCGAAACCTGCACCACCAAATTTATTCCTCTTAAAGCCGACATCTATCCTTTCTATTGTACCGATTTTTGTTCGGCACTTCACCAGGAAATGCAGGGATACTTAAGAGTGAGCAAGCCGGGAAACAATGTGAAATTGCAATGGGGAACAGGAGATACAGCACCCGTGCAATAAAATAATTTTAATTGGCACGACAGAAAATAAACAACAATATTTTACTGTCGTGCTTTTTCCTTCTCTCTTCAATTCTGAAATAAGAATTAATTAATAAAATAACTTGATGAAGAAGAATTCAAGAATACTAATTGCAGTGCTTTGCTTAGCAATGATTCCCTCTTTTTGGTTTCCGCTTTGGAATATTCTACTGGGAGCGCCACAATATCCCGAAGGACTTCACATGGAA
>JAJAYG010000466.1 GCA_026786335.1 Chitinophagales bacterium
ATCGAACATCGCCCATGTTATTAAAGCAATGAACAATAATAAAGGTGCAGACATTGTTGGATTAAGTGAGGTTGAAAACAATGGCGTGCTGGAAGATTTAATTGCCGATCCTCAATTAAAAAACCTTAGGTATAAAATTATGCATCACGATTCACCCGATGGGCGAGGAATTGATGTAGCTTTAATTTATAAAAAGAATTTAATGAAGGTGTTGGATTGGAAAGCTTTGCCGGTTAACATTAGTTTATATGGAGAAAGGCCTACAAGAGACGTTTTATTAATCACTGCTTTAGTTGGAAGTGATACTATTTATTTTTTCCTTAACCATTGGCCTTCACGCCGTGAAGGAAAAGAGACATCGGAACCAAAAAGAATTGTTGCTGCAAGCGTGGTTCGCAAAGCAGTTGATTCAATTATGTTTATTCACCCACAGGCAAAGATTTTAATAATGGGTGATCTAAATGATAACCCGACTGATAAGAGCATTTATGAAATTTTAAAAGCAAGAAAATCACCTGATCTCAATAATAACTTACTTTATAATTGCGTTTACAATTTTGATTGGAAGAAAGGTGAAGGAAGTGAATTTTATAGAGGCGATTGGAGCAGATTCATCCAGATCATTGTGTCAACTTCATTAATTAAAAACCAAATTGCCAGCGATGGAACATTTAGTGATGTATACATTTTTAAACAAGATTGGATGTTGAAGAAAGATGCGGCAACGCAACAGATGATTCCTGAAAGAACTTTTGAAGATGATGGATTAATCGGCTTCAGCGATCATTTGCCGGTATATATAATTTTAAAACTTTCTGATTAATCGATTTGATTTCAGTTGTAATTTTGACACTTATCTTTTCAGTTTTTCATTTCAAAAAAAATATTTCAATTCACAGTTTTCAACTTTAAGTAAATCAATCAATGCGCACCACAGAAACTCTCGAAGAAGTAGTAATCAAATTTGCAGGCGATTCAGGTGATGGCATGCAATTAACAGGCGGACAGTTCACTAACACCTCTGCAATGCTCGGCAACGATCTTGGAACTTTCCCCGATTTCCCTGCCGAAATTCGTGCACCACAAGGAACACTTGCAGGCGTTTCGGGTTTCCAGTTAAATTTTGGAAGTAAAGAAATTTATACTCCCGGCGATTCAAGTGATGTACTTGTTGCAATGAATGCTGCTGCATTAAAAATAAATTTAAGAAACCTTAAACGCAGTGGAACAATTGTGGTTAATACCGCAGGATTCGATGCAAAAAATTTAAAACTTTCGGGGTACGAAAAAAGTCCGCTTGATGATGGAACACTCGATAACTACCGCGTAATTAAAATTGATGTTACCAAACTTACACGTGAAGCAATTGAAGACATTCAATTAGGCGTTAAAGAAAAAGACCGTTGCAAAAACATGTTTGTTCTCGGCTTCCTGTATTGGATGTTTGATCGCCCTATGGAACACACCATCAACATGCTTGAAGGAAAATTTAAAACCAAGCCCGATGTTAGAGATGCAAACATCCGCGTGCTAAAAGCCGGCTATCATTATGGTGATACAACAGAAACTTTTACAACAAGATATAAAGTTGACAAAGCCAAAATGGAACCCGGTGAGTATCGCAACATCATGGGCAATCAGGCATTGGCAATGGGCTTGGTTGCGGCATCTCAAAAATCTAATCTTCCAATTTTTCTTGGCTCCTATCCAATTACTCCGGCATCAGATATATTGCATGATCTTGCCAAGTATAAAAATTTTGGTGTAAGAACTTTTCAGGCAGAAGATGAAATTGCAGCCATCTGTTCTGCTATTGGTGCTGCCTTCGGTGGGTCAATCGGCATCACAACAACATCGGGTCCGGGGATGGCTTTAAAAGCTGAAGCAATGGGTCTTGCAGCAATGCTTGAAATTCCGCTCATCATCTGTAACATTCAAAGAGGCGGGCCATCTACCGGTCTTCCAACCAAAACGGAACAAGCAGATTTAATGCAGGCACTCAATGGAAGAAATGGTGAATGCCCTATTCCCGTTATTGCAGCTAAAACTCCATCGGATTGTTTTGAAGTTGCATTTGAAGCAGTGAGAATCTCATTGCAACACATGACTCCTGTAATTCTTTTAAGTGATGGATACATTGCCAATGGTGCCGAGCCCTGGAAATTTCCTAATGCAAATGATTTGAAAGAAATTAAAGTTGAGTTTGCAAAAATGAAAGAGAACGGCGAGAAGTTTATGCCTTATGCACGCGATGAAAAATTAGCGCGCCCATGGGCAATTCCGGGAACAAAAGGTTTGGAGCACCGAATCGGTGGAATTGAAAAAGAAAATATCACAGGCAATATTTCTTACGATGCCGAGAACCATGAATTCATGGTAAAGCTTCGCGAAGAAAAAGTGGAACGTATTGCAGATTACATTCCATTGCAAACTGTTGAAGGGCCTGAGAAAGGTGATTTACTTATTCTTGGTTGGGGCGGAACGTATGGCGCTATCAAAGCCGCTGTAAAAGAATTGCAGAATGAAGGATACAAAGTGGCGCATGCACATCTGCGTCATCTTAAACCATTCCCAAAAAATCTTGGTGAAATTTTACACAACTACGATAAAATTTTAGTTCCCGAAATCAACAACGGCCAATTGGTAAAAGTGATTCGCGACAAATTCATGCTGCCTGCAATTCCTTACAATAAAATTCAGGGAGTACCTTTTATGAAAGCAGAGTTGGTTGAGAAGATGAAAGAAATTTTAGGATAAGATTTTAATTGCGAATTTAAAAAAATGAGAAATGGTTCAATACAATTTGAAGGTAGAAAATAACATTGCTGAAAGGGCAATTGAAAAAACTCTTTCGCAACTGAAGAAAAATCCATCCATATCACTTACCAAGAATGGAAACGTTATAAGAATCAAAACTATAAGTAACGGCAGAGAGATTATAAGAAAAAGTACGCCTGTCAAACTTCATCGAAAGGAAAGAAGGGTTGCGACTATCAAAGATGACAAAGATGACAACTTGATGC
>JAJAYG010000467.1 GCA_026786335.1 Chitinophagales bacterium
CCCAACAAGTAACATCATCAGATTTGCCTGAGGTAACAAATATTACCGGTAATGAATTGTACTTGTTATCCTGAATAAGATTATTAAAATTGGCAAAATCATATAGTCCGTAATAACCAACATCTTTAATTTTAGGAATATCAGATTGCAAGTTGGTTGCCTGCTCACCTAAATAAATGTTTGCCCTGTTTCGTGAAGTGCCGTTTGCATTCCACTTACATTTCTTATTAGGATCACCCAAATATTCAACATTAAATTTTGCATTGGTAACATCAACTGCCGAGATTAGATCGGGATAGAGGTAAGCCATTGTTAGCGCACCGGTACATCCGTTAGAACTTCCCTGCATTGCAATTTGAGTAGTATCAATGTCATTCGGGAATTCTCTCTTTACCCAATCTAATGTCCACTTTACACGGGCAATCGTGTAAGTGCGATCAATGCCTGTAGTTGGAAAAGCAGAAAACTGATTTGCATTGTACACGTCAAAGTTTTCATTGTAACCAATCCATTTGGTATTCTCACCTCCCAACGCATCCCAATTAAAATTAGGCAGATCATCTTCCATTGATACCTTCCACATTGCATCCACATTAGTTCCGTTTGCATTATCGAAAGCATTGCCTCCACCGCCATAGAAAAAGAAAGTACATGCATTTTTTGGAGTTGAAAAATCAAGATCTTTTATTAATCCAAAATTATTAGCAAAGCATGCTTCATTTGCCATTAAAGGAGTGTACTCGGTTTTTTGGTTTGTACCAAACATGCAGTATCCATCATATAAAAGATTCGCATTGTCTTCTAAAGGAATTCCTGTTACTTGTAAGTAAGCTTCAATCGGGGCAACATGTTCAGCAATTCCTGTTGTAGTTGCATTTGATGCCGGCACCATTCTTTTATTTTCTAACGGCCCCGCTCCTACAGTTGAATCTGCAGTAACAGCATAGTAATAAGTTTTTTCTTTGGTACAGGTTACTGCAATAAAACCATCGGTAGAATCAAGTTGTGTCCATGGATCATTGTTTATTACCATATAAAAGGAGTCCTTAACTATAGGCCCGCCAAAGATTCCGAGGTTGAGAAAATAGTTCAATGAAAAATTTTCCAAGACTTTCCCCATATATGTTGCACTGTTTTTATTTGCATCGGTAATTGGCGAATCGTACCGATAAACATAATAGAAGCGATAAGTGTAATTAGGTATCACCTTCCATGTTACAAAAGTTTGTCCGTGATGGTATTCCGCTTTTATGCCTGTTACAATTTGGGATGAAGCGCCGAGAGTGATAGAAAATAAAGCAGCAAGAAGTAATAGTTTTTTCATATGGTTGTTTTAAATGATAGAGTGCTAAAATAAATAAGAATGTAGAAATAACATTATGCGCACTGCGAGTTTGCACATTTTAGTAGATGAGTGAGCGGGAAACAGGATTCTAACCTTCGACTTTCAGCTTGGGAGTCAGCCACCGGTAGCACTAACATCTGAGGTAATCCCGCTAATTCTAATTGCGAACTTCGAATTGTCAATTGCTGATTATTTGGTGCGTGGTAATTGACAATGCACAACCAGTTTCAAAGCAAATGGAAAAGAATTATTTTTTAAATGCAGCTGCTACAACTAAATCTTTTGATGCTGCTTTGTATTTATAAAAACCTTGTCCGCTTTTAGCACCAAGGTTACCGGCCATCACCATGTTGACTAACAAGGGACATGGTGCATACTTTGGATTTCCGAAACCTTCATGCAGCACTCTTAAAATTGCAAGGCAAACATCGAGGCCAATAAAGTCGGCGAGTTGCAATGGTCCCATCGGATGTGCCATTCCTAATTTCATTACCGTATCAATTTCTTCAACGCCTGCAACATTTTCGTAGAGCGAATAAATTGCTTCATTGATCATTGGCATTAAAATTCTGTTGGCAACAAAACCGGGATAATCATTTACCTCAACCGGAACTTTATCTAATTGCTTTGAAAGTTCCATAATTTTCGAAGTGGTTTCATTCGAAGTGGAAAAGCCGCGTATTACTTCTACCAATTTCATCACAGGCACAGGATTCATAAAGTGCATGCCGATAATTTTATCTGCACGCTTTGTTGCTGCTGCAACTTTGGTGATAGAAATGGAAGAAGTGTTGGTGGCAAGAATTGCATCTGCTTTTGCAGCAGCATCGAGCTGAGAAAATATTTTCAGTTTCAATTCTACATTTTCTGTTGCCGCTTCCACCACTAAATCGGCATCGGCAACACCTTTTGCAACATCACTGTGTGTGGTAATTCTTGACAGAATGTTTTTCTTGTCTTCTTCTGTAATTACATTTTTAGCAACCTGCCTATCAAGGTTTTTTGCAATGGTAGCCATTGCTTTTTCTAATTGCTGTTGAGATACATCAACCAGATTAACTTCAAAATTTTTCATCGCAAACACATGAGCAATTCCGTTACCCATTGTTCCTGCACCAATCACACTTATTTTTTTCATTACTTAAAAATTATATTAGTTGACAATAAATATTTGCGCAGCAACCTGCCGATTGTTATGATCAGATATTTTTAAGAGATAAGTTCCGCGATGCCAATTTTTAACTGATAAAATTTGTTGCTTACTTCTTAATGTTGAAGAAAAAACCCGCATGCCGTAAAGATTATAAATTTCAAGAAGATTATTTTCTTTGGTGTTTCCTATTTCAATTGTAATTGATTCATCAGCAGGATTAGGGAAAACATTTAACTCCATTTTATTTGAGAAAGGAATTGCAGGAACGCCAACAACCTGACAAGGATAATTTCCAAAGTTGATCACCGAATCAATTTTATTATTCTGATAAATTCCAAAAGTGTAATAACCTTTCTTCAAGTGATTGATTGTGAAATTTCCTTTTTTATCAGAGTGCGAAACCAACACATTTTGTACCGCATCGGTTTCAATCTGCCAGTCATGGGCAGGTATTTCTTTGTATAAAAGCACCATTGAATCTTCGGAGTTGGTGATGAGATTATTATCTAAAAACCCGCCTGTTGTTGTTGCGCCGCTGTAACTGATGATTGATGTTGCATCAAAACCATCAGGAATTATTCCATCCACTTTCCAAAATCTTTCTTGCGAGATGTGAAGTTTTGGAATGGGATAAACAAAAGGATCGGGTGCTGCATACACATGTTCAATCCTCAACAAAACAGAATCACTAATCGAATTAACGGTGAGATTCATTTTTCCATTTACAAAATTAATTGCTCCAATATTTTTTATTGTTTTTAAATCTGCTGTTTGTGCATCAGAAATTTTTTCATCCAAATCCAAACCAACATACACCGGCGAAAAAGGAAGCGTGATCGAAAACTCTGCACAGTTGCCGCTGATGAATGCAGTTTCAGTTGTAACATTTCTTTCCTCATCATAAAACGAAAGCTCAAGCGGAACCTCATTGTAAAAATTTTGTGCATGATCTAATCGCTGCCTCAAAAAAACATTTGTATTAAAAACTCCCGGCTGCCCTTCTTCTACATTAAATGAATCAATGGTAAACACCGCCCAGCCGGGTTGAAAAATCCAATCATCAAAAAAATTAGTGAGATCAATTCCCGAACAGGATGTTAAGTAATCGCGGAAGTTGTAACTGCTTGCATCTTTAAAAGCAAAGGCATCGAGGTAATTTTTTATGCAACTGAAAAAGAGTGAATCACCCATGTAACCGCGAAGGGTGTGCGCCATATCAGCACCTTTGTAGTAAACAGTAGTTCCATAAGTTTTTGTTTCAGGAACATTTCCTACAGCATAATATGCTCCGTCCTTTATTGTTGTGTGCGCATAGTGAACAACACTTTCGTGATTAGCAGCTACCGTAGTGTTGTATTTTTCTTTACCATAAACCTTTTCATAAAAAACATAAGAACCGTATTCAGCCCATCCCTCATTGAGCCACATGTCTTCTGCCTTGCGGCATGTAACCAAATTACCGAACCAATTGTGGGCAAGTTCATGCGCCATAATATTTTCATAGGTTGTTTGCCCGTTCACAATAAAATAAGGATAGGCAATATTGGTTGCATGTTCCATTGCACCAACTGTTGTTTCGCAGTAACCAATCTTATTCCACCGGTACGCTC
>JAJAYG010000468.1 GCA_026786335.1 Chitinophagales bacterium
AGATTCCTCCTCCGTCGGAATGACAGACAATGATGGTGGGGTTCAAAAAAATTTCTGCTATGTAGTTGAGTAACATTCTTCTCTTTCATACTTAAATTTTAATTCATGTCCTCCATCGCTAAAACTCCCAAGCCACCTTACTACGCAGTCATCTTCACTTCCATAAAAAATAAAGATGCTGATGGCTATAATGAAATAAGTGTTCGCATGGTGGAGCTTGCTTCGCAACAACCCGGGTTTTTAGGAATTGAATCTGCAAGAAATGAAATCGGAATTACTATTTCTTACTGGGAAAGTGAAGCAGCCTTTATGAACTGGAAAAAAAATACCGAGCACTTGATTGCTCAGCAAATGGGAAAAGAAAAATGGTATCAGTATTTTCGAGAGCGTGTTTGCAAAGTGGAAAGAGAATATGGAACTGAAAAGAAAGAAAAAAAATAGAGGTGACATTTAATAATTTCATTCACTCTTAATGCTTCTCGACAAGCTCGAAGTGACCCCCGCATTTAGGTAAGTTCGAGCTTGTCGAGAACCATTTTAGATGATGTCATTGTAAACTTGGTTTAGCATCTATAATATCATCGGACATCGAAGTTTCTGTCATGCTTACGAAGGAAGCATCTGATAAAATAAGAGTAGATGCTTCCTTCGTCAGCATGACAGAGTCATTTAAAAAATGTTGCAAGCAGAAATAAAAAAACCGATCTGCTAAAAAAGCAAATCGGTTTTTTAATTCACTCTTAAATAATTTATTGCATCATCATTTTACCATTCAATTGTTTTCCATTAGCTAAAACAATTCTCACCATATACAATCCGCTTGTTAATTCTTCGCGGGCAATTTGAACTTGCGATTTGTTGATGTTTGAAATTTCTTTTACCATTCTTCCTGTTAAATCAAACAACTGAATGTTTTCCATTTTCATAGTTGCATCATCTAACTGCAAAGTGAAATAAGTTACAGCAGGATTTGGGAACATCTGTAATTCATTTCCCAAACTCACCTCACTAATACCAATGTTAATTTGCATGGTATCTAAACCACATGAAGCAACAATACGCGGTGCAAGATATCCCTGAATAGAATCTATGTAACGCAATCCCTTTGCCTTCGACATATCGGGGTTAGTTAGAAAGCCATTGAAGTAAGTTCCAATTGCCTGCGCTACAGATACTCCGTATAAAGGCGCAATTGTTTTAAGTGCAGTTGAATCCCACCATTCCCAAGGACCAGCCTGACCATGAAACGGATTATTCGGAATCACGAGGGAAGGATCTATTTCTACGAAAGGAAACAAACCATAATGACCATCATTCACCTGATTAGCCCTGGTAGTATATGGATCATTGAAAGGAAAATTAAATGAGTTGTTGTTTCCCAATTGATTTGCAAGGCGAACTACATCATAACTGCCCGAAACATTCACCACAAATTGCCCGGTGGTCGGAACAATTACAGCCCCATACTTATAGGGAGCAAACGGATCATTAGGAACATGAAAGCAAACAGTAGGAGCATCACCGGCTTCTAGCCATGTTGAATCGCCGAGTGCACCACCCATGTTAAATACAAAACCTGCCTTAGTTCCGTAACCTGGAGAATTAACAATATTATATCCGGGCAGTCCGCCGTAACCCTCAAAGTCGCCCAATACAAACTGATTTACGTAAGGTTGACCCGCAACAAAACCATAGTTAGGATCGGTGGTGGTTGCAAGAAATTTTAGCAATGAAATTTCAGCAGGGTTATTTAAACTATTGTAACCAAGAGTTAAATAGCCGCCTGAACCCTGCCCGCCAAGAATTATTTTATTGGAATCAAGGCGATAGATATTTGCCTGTGTTGCAACCGTTGATTTCAAAAAGCGAACACACGATTTTGCATCCTGCAATGCGCGGTAAACTGCCTGCAGCAATGTTCCCGTTCTTATATCTTGTGTTGCACCAATGGGATTCCACCCCAAGCGGTAATCCATTGCAACGGCTACATAACCTCTGCGTGCAAACTGCTTGCACATTTCAACAGTTGCGCTGTCGCGAAGATCGCCGGTTGCAGTACCGTTTATTAAAATAGGAAGAAAACTTCCGGTATGCAGATAAACAATTACGGGGCGTGTGCTTATCCAATCACCTGCAGGTTCATAAATATCACAAACCAACAAATCAGGGATGGTATCGAATGAAGGGAATACCGAATAGTTAGAGCCGTAAACAACATTTTTTGTGACGTTAACATTTTCAAAAACCTCATCGAGGTAGCGGCTTTGTGCCGAAGCAAATTGCTGCATTCCTATTACAAGAAGTGCAGTAAATACAAGTATCATTTTTTTCATAAGTCAGTATTTTTTTTCTGTGTGAGCGAATTTAAGAAAGATTAAATAAATGAAGATTGAAAATATTTTATAGGGGTAATGAATTTAAATTGAACTGAAAAAAAAATTCAGTTGATCATATCAAATCCTGTAAAAGTTTGTAATGCTTTTGGAATTCGAATTCCATTTTCAGTTTGATTGTTTTCGAGCAATGAAGCAACAATGCGCGGCAATGCAAGCGCACTGCCATTGAGAGTGTGCGCCAATTGTGTTTTCCCATCTTTGTCTTTAAACCTTAGTTTCATTCTGTTAGATTGAAATGTTTCGAAATTAGAAACGCTGCTTACTTCGAGCCAGCGGTTTTGTGCAGCAGAAAAAACTTCGAAGTCATAAGTGAGTGCCGAAGCAAAACTCATATCGCCACCGCACAATCTTAAAATGCGATATGGCAATTCTAATTTTTGCAAAAGTGTTTCAACATAGCTTACCATTTCATCAAGTACTCCATAAGATTTTTCGGGATGTTCAATGCGCACGATTTCTACTTTATCAAACTGATGAAGCCGATTTAATCCGCGAACATCTTTTCCATAAGAACCTGCTTCACGGCGGAAACATTGTGAATAAGCAGTCATCTTTATAGGTAGTTCTTCTTCCTTCACCATTACATCGCGATAAATATTTGTGAGCGGAACTTCTGCAGTTGGAATTAAGTAGTAACCATCTTCATTTGCAAAATACATTTGTCCGTCTTTATCAGGAAGCTGCCCTGTTCCAAAACCGGTATCGGCATTTACCAATAGCGGAGTTTGATATTCGGTGTAACCT
>JAJAYG010000469.1 GCA_026786335.1 Chitinophagales bacterium
GGACGGTGTGAGAAAAAAATGATTCCATCCTTTAAAGTTGTGTTCAATACTCATCAATAAGAAAAAAATAAAAACACGCTCTGTCATCCTGAGGTACGAAGGATCTAAATTAATTTCACCAAATGCTTCGTACCTCCAAATGATAGCACAGGTAAAATAAAATCAACCACCTATTTTATTTCCTTTCCATCACCATCTAAAATTTTAACAGTCCCAAAATTTAATTCGCGAATGCCTGCTTCAATTTTTTCTCTGTCACCCACAATCAACCAGGTAAGATTTTCGGGCTTCACTACTTTCTTTGCTGCATTCTGTACATCATCCAATGTGAGGTTTTGCAAAATGGAAGAATACTTTGCAGGGTAATCTAATCCGCGATTGAACAAAATACTTTGATATAAAAAATTCATTACCCCATCATTCGATTGCCAATTGCCCGGCAAAGAAAGTATGGTACTATTTTGTTCATTCTTAAATTCATCTGCAGAAATTGGTTTCACATCGGTAATCTGTGTAAGTTCTTTCAGCATTTCAACCATGCTCTCTTTTGTTTTATCAGTTTGAACACCAGCCCTTGCAGAAAATATTGAGGGGCCTTTAACCATGCTTGCTCCGCTTCCTGCACCATAACTCCAGTGTTTGTCTTCACGCAAATTCATATTCAATCGCGAAAGAAAAGTTCCACCAAGCATGTTATTCATTAATGCAAAAGCATCATGATCGTTATCGGTAGCCGATGGCGCAATCTCTGCTGCATACAAATAAGATTGCCCTGCGCCCGGCTTATCAATAATATAAACTCTTGATGATGCTGCAAGCGGTGCATCGGTTAATTTGATCATCGGCACATCAAGCGCTTTCCATGTTGCAAAATTCTTTTCAAGTTCAGTTTTTAATTGTGCTTGAGTTACATCACCCACTACAACAGCAAAACCATTGTTGGGCACAAACCAGGTGAGATGAAATAACACAGCATCATTGCGCATAATTTTTTCAATTGATTCAGTAGAACCCGAACCACTGAGCGGATTGTTGTAAGCATGCCCGGCAGGATAAAGCAGCGAAGGCATTATGCGCCGGCCAAGCGAATTTGGTGAAGCTTTCTCTTGCTCAATATCCAGCAATTGTTCCTTCTTCACTCTGTCAAAATCTTTTTGGGGAAATGAGGGATGCAATAAAACATCGGCGTACAATGCAAGTGATGCAGTAAAATTTGTTTTCAAACAACTCATGCTCACCACAGAATTATCCATTGATGCGCTACTCGATAAAGTAGTACCTAATGCAGTAAGTATATCACTGATCTGTGTTGCAGATTTTGTAAGCGTGCCTTCTGTCATCATGCTACCCGTCAATTTTGCTGTGCCCGGCATTGCAAACTGATCGGCAGAAAAACCACCGCCGAAAGAAGTGATCATATTTACCAATGGCAACTCATGCCTTTCAACCAAATAAACTTTTAACCCGTTGCTGAGTGTAAAAGATTTTATCTCGGGAAATTTTGTTGCCGGCGGTGTAGCAACCGGCGGCATTACTTTGCGATCGATTTTAGAATCGGTATTGGTAAAATCTCCATAGGGAAGAATCTCCAAATTATATTCTCCATCGGTGAGCCATTTATTTGCAACACTTTTTACATCGGTGATGGTTGCAGTTTTTATATTGTCCAATATTCTTTTGTAAGCATCAGGTGAGCCGCCATAAGTTTCACACATGGCAAGCACATCACTCTTGCCGCCGAAGCCACCAATTTCTTCAAGCCCTTTTAAGAACTGAACAAAATAATTTGTCTTTGCTTTTTCTAATTCATCAACGGTTACACCTTGTAATAATATTTTTTGCAACTCTTCATTGATTGCCTTATTTATTTTAATGAGATCAACGCCGGGTTTTGCATCAGCCACAATGTAAAACTGTCCGCCTATTTCTTTGTCATCCATATAATAACTTACATCGCTCGCTAACTCTTCATCATACACCAATCGCTTATAGAGCCGTGATGATTTTCCATTGGTGAGTATGTCGCCTAACAAATTTAATTGCGCCACTTCTGGTGTTCCCCATCCTGGAGTGTTCCATACTTTTTGCAAACGCCCTTGCGGAACAAGATCTTGCGCCTGCTGAAAAGCAACGCCACGCATCTTTGCAATGTTCTGTGTAAATCTTGCAATGGGCGGACTTGCAGGTATGTCGCCAAAATATTTTTTCACTTTCTCAAAAACGCTATCTGCATTTACATCACCTGCAATAGAAACAATTGCATTGTTAGGGCCATAGTAAGTGCGAAACCATTCTTTAACATCATCAATACTTGCTGCACTTAAATCATCCATGCTGCCGATCACCGTCCATGAATAAGGATGACCAACCGGGTAAGTTGCTTTCACAGTCAACTCTTCGCCCACTGCATAAGGTTGATTTTCTCCCTGGCGTTTTTCATTTTGAACTACACCACGCTGCACATTTACTTTTACGCTGTCTAATCCGTTCAATAAAAAACCCATGCGGTCTGCCTCTGTCCAAAGCACGCGATCGAGACCGGTGCTGGTAAAAGTTTCGAAATAATTAGTGCGGTCGTTATTGGTAGTGCCGTTGTTATTGCCGCCGCCAACAGTTTGCATTACTTCATCAAAGTTGCTCCAATGCTCGGTGCTCGTGAACATAATGTGTTCAAACAAATGCGCGAAACCGGTTTTGCCGGGCTTTTCATTCTTACTTCCTACATGGTACCAAATGTTGAATGCTGCAATAGGCAATTTATGATCTTCATGCACAATGAGCGTAAGGCCGTTGTCTAGCATAAATTTTTTGTAAGGAATATCTATCACAGGATATTCCTTTGTTTGTGCAGTAAGTTTTAATACTTGAGTGCAGATAAGGAGGAGGATAAAAAGTTTTTTCATTGTGGGAATTTTTTTCCGAAGGTAAAAATTGGTTTCCGAAAAAATTATCAATCTTTTTACTGAACTAGTTTCCCCGTCATCCTCATCAGCGCTGCCTCCTGCAATTTCGCCCGGTAAGCGGCACCACTCAACCGCACTTTGGCATCCACTAAATTTTTTTGTACTTCACGCAATTCGAGGTCTGATGTTACTCCTAATTTAAAACTCTCCTGTGCGATGTCGAGATTTTTTTCTGCGTAGGTTAAATTTTTTCTTTCTAAATCAATAAGCCCAATGTTGTTTTGGTAATCGAGAAATAATTGTTTGAGGTAAGAAGTTAGTTGCAACTGCACATCTTCTTTTTGCAACTCCGAATTTTTTTGAGTGATAACTGCATTCTGTTTTTCTCTTCTCGAATTTAACCCATCAAATAAATTCCAGCTTAGTGTGGCGCCGTAGTAAATACTTTGATTTTGATTGGCACTTACAAAACCCGCTTCAGATTTTGATTTCAGAAAATTGTAACCGCCATTCAATGCTACCATTGGATAATACGCCGCATTGCTTCGCTTAACATCGAGTGAAGCAAGCTGCACATTTTGTTCAGTGAGTTGCAGGTCTTTGTTGTGCGCAAGCATATCACTAACTAATTGATCGTAAGTAAAATTTTGATTGAGAGAAATAGTGGTATCAATAGAGAAATCAATATTTACATCGCGCGCTATCAACTGATTCAAATTCACTTTTGCCTTTGCCACTTCTGCTTCCTGATTGGTGACTGCGAATTGATCGCCATTAAAATCAACCGTTGCTTTAATTACTTCCACTTCCGCAGCATTGCCCACATCAAAACGTGATTGCAGAAAATCTCTTCTGAAAAAAGAAACATCACGTTGCTCGGTAAAAGTTTTAAGTAAATATTGGCGCAGTAAAATTTCGTAATAGCCATTCATAATTTGCTGA
>JAJAYG010000470.1 GCA_026786335.1 Chitinophagales bacterium
AAACTTACCCTTTAAAAAATTCATTGGCAAAAAACCCAAACCAAATGGTAAATGGTTGGGCATCATCCGCGGCTGGGAAAGCAATTGGTATGGTGGCGCTGAATTCGCTGAGAAATTAATCGGCGATGAAAACATTCGTACTTATTTACGTGCCCGTATTTCAAAAGGAGGATTAGCTCAAATTGTAATTGAAAGAACATTAAACAGAATTACAATTACGATTCATACATCGCGCCCGGGAATTATTATCGGAAAAGGTGGTGGTGAAGTAGATCGCATTAAAGAAGAATTAAAAAAGATCACAGATAAAGAAGTTCAAATAAACATTCTTGAAATACGCCGCCCTGAATTAGATGCGGCCATTGTAGGAGACTCAATCGCAAGACAAATAGAAGCGCGAATTAATTATCGTCGTGCTTTAAAGATGGCAGTAGCTTCAACAATGAGAATGGGAGCTGAAGGAATTAAAATAAGAATCAGCGGAAGAGTAGGCGGAGTTGAAATTGCACGAAGTGAAGAAGTTAAACAAGGCAGAACACCTTTGCATACATTTCGCGCAGATATTGATTATGCACTTGCCGAAGCGCAAACTGTATATGGAAAAATTGGAATTAAAGTTTGGATTTGCAGAGGAGAAATTTTTGGCAAACGTGATCTTTCTCCCAATGTAGGTCAAAAAGCAACAGATGCAAAATCACCCAGAGGCGACAGAGGCGGAGATAGAGACAGAGAAAGAGGTGGTGATCGCGGAGGAGATAGGAGAAAAGGAAGTGGTGGACCAAGAAAGGAAAGAAGAGATAGAGATTAATTAAAAAAGATAAGAGCAGAATTATGTTACAACCGAAAAAGACCAAGTACCGGAAAATGCAAAGAGGTGTCATGAAGGGCAACGATTGGCGTGGCTCAACATTGTCATTCGGTTCATTTGGTTTAAAAACACTCGATGAGGCATGGCTCACTGATAAACAACTTGAAGCAGCTCGTGTTGCACTAACCCGCCACATGAAACGTGAAGGACAAGTTTGGATCAGAGTGTTCCCTGATAAACCTTTCACAAGGAAACCTGCCGAGATTCGTATGGGTAAAGGAAAAGGAAATCCGGAAGGATGGGTTAGTGCCGTAAGACCAGGACGGATTTTGTTTGAAGCTTCAGGTGTTTCAGCAGTAATTGCAAAGGAAGCAATGCGTTTAGCCGCAGATAAATTACCGGTACACACTAAGTTTGTTATTGCAAGAGATTACAAAGCTTAATCAAGGAATGAAAGAAAAATTATTGTAAGAACAATTTAATAAAATGGCAAAGCAAAAATTATCACTCAACGAGTTAACAAATGAAGAACTCAGAGATAAACTTAAGGAAGATGGGGCGCAGTATACCAAGATGAAATTTAATCATGCAGTTTCACCTGTTGAGAATCCAATGCGGATTCGCCAAATGCGACGTGATATTGCACGTATGAAAACAGAAATCAGTAAAAGAAATTCAACAAAGCAAACTTAAATAAATAACGATAAAAGATTAAAGAGTGAATACTTCAATGGAAAGAAAACTTAGAAAACAGCGTACCGGTATTGTTACAAGCAATAAAATGGCTAAAACAATTACTGTTTCTGTTGAACGCCGGGTAAAACATCCGCTCTACGGAAAATTTATTAAAAAGACCAAGAAACTAATGGCCCATGATGAAAATCAAGAAGCATCAATTGGTGATTTAGTTCGCGTAATGGAAACAAGACCATTAAGTAAGAATAAGCGTTGGAGGTTAGTGTCAATTGTAGAAAAGGTGAAGTAGTTGAAAAGAATAAATAATTACAAAAGCAATTTGGAGTAAATTATTTTCCAAATAGCAAAATAGAAAAAAATGGTACAAACAGAATCAAGATTAGTAGTTGCTGATAACAGCGGTGCACGCGAAGCTTTAGTGATTCGAATACTCGGTCATTCGCATCAGCGCTACGCATCTATTGGTGACATCATTGTTATTACAACAAAGGATGTAATTCCAAATGGTCCAATAAAAAAAGGAACAGTTTCACAAGCAGTGGTTGTGAGAACTAAAAAGCGAATAAGAAGAAAAGATGGTAGTTATATCCGCTTTGATGATAATGCATGTGTGCTTTTAAGTGAGCAAGGTGAGCCAAGAGGAACACGCATTTTTGGACCGGTTGCACGTGAATTACGTGAGAAGGGATATATGAAGATTGTTTCTCTTGCACCCGAAGTATTATAAATAAATTGAATTTACTAACAACATAATAAAAATGAAAACTAAAACAGATCGCTTTAAACCAAAAATATTTATCAAGAAAAACGACGTTGTTTTCGTTCGTTCAGGTGATGATAAAGGAAAGAAAGGCCGTGTACTTGAATTACTTGCGGATGAAATGAAAGCATTTGTTGAAGGCGTAAATATTGTTTCACGGGCTACAAAACCTAATGCAAAAAATACTCAGGGCGGAATCGTTAAACAGGAAGCAGCAATTCAAATTTCAAAACTTTCTTTGCTCGACCCAAAAGATGGTAAACCAACTCGTGTAGGAAGAAGAAGTGAGAACGGAAAATCCGTTCGTTATTCAAAACGTTCTAACGAAGTAATTAAGTAATGGAAAAATATACACCAAGATTAAAGAAGCATTACATCGATAAGGTTGTTCCTTCATTGATGAAACAATTCGGTTACACCTCTGTAATGCAAGTTCCCCGTCTGCAAAAAATTTGTTTAAACCAGGGAGTTGGAGCTGCAACAGCTGATAAAAAACTTATCGATTCTGCAATTTCTGAAATGACAACCATTGCTGGTCAAAAAGCGGTTTCAACCAAATCAAAGAAGGATATTTCAAATTTTAAACTTCGCGTAAATGTTCCTATCGGGGTTCGTTTAACATTGCGCGATATTAATATGTATGAATTTCTTGACCGTTTGATTTCTGCTTCATTACCTCGAGTACGCGATTTCAAAGGTGTGAATGATAAAAGTTTTGATGGAAGAGGAAATTATACGCTCGGTGTAACTGAGCAAATTATTTTCCCCGAAATCGATATTGATAAAATTACCAAAGTGAGCGGACTTGATATCACTTTTGTTACATCAACAAATTCTGATGATGAAGCAAAAGCATTGTTAACTGAATTAGGAATTCCTTTCAAAAAAGATTAATTAATGGCAAAAGAATCAATCAAAGCAAGAGAACGTAAGCGCGCAAGAATGTGTGCTAAATATGCAGATAGAAGAAAACAATTTAAGGCAGAAGGAAACTATGAAGCACTAGACAAGCTTCCAAAAAATTCTTCACCTGTAAGAAAGCACAATCGTTGTCAACTTACCGGAAGACCAAAAGGCTACATGGGAGACTTTGGAGTTTGCCGCAATAAATTCAGAGACCTTGCTTTGAACGGAAAAATTCCCGGTGTAAGAAAAGCAAGCTGGTAGAAATTAATAAAGAATAAGAATCAATAATAAAATAACTGATTAAACAACCAAGAAATAAAAACATAAATAACTAAATAAAACCATGGTAACCGATCCAATAGCAGATTACCTTACCAGGATGAGAAATGCGCTCGCGGCAAATCACCGAATTGTAGAAATTCCGGCCTCAAACTTAAAAAAGCGCATTACTGAAATCCTCTACAGTAAGGGATATATTCTCAAGTATAAATTTGAGCCATCAGACAATAAGCAAGGTGTAATTAAGGTTGCATTAAAGTATAGTGCTACTACCAAGCTTCCTGCGATTCGTGGTTTAAGAAGAATTTCAAAACCCGGATTAAGAAGATTTGTAAGATCTGAAGATATGCCTAGAGTAATGAATGGTCTCGGTGTAGCAATTATTTCAACTAACAAAGGTGTAATGACTGATAAGGAAGCTAAAGCACAAAATGTTGGCGGAGAAGTGCTTTGCTATATCTATTAGTTAATTTCAGTAATAAATTATTAGCTTAATTAAAATTAATATTCACAATGTCTCGTATTGGTAAAATGCCCATAACACTTCCTAAAGGCGTAACAATAAATGTTTCAGCCTCTAATGAAGTTAGCATAAAAGGACCGAAAGGCGAATTAAGACAACGCATCGATCCCGATATGAAAGTTAAAATTGAAGATGATGTAATAACAGTTGAAAGACCTACTGAACAAAAGCGCCATAAAGCATTGCATGGTTTATATCGTGCTTTACTTGCGAATATGGTTACCGGTGTTACAAACGGCTATGAGAAAAAACTTGAGTTAGTCGGAGTTGGATTTCGTGCAACCGTAACCGGCCAGTTGCTCGAAGTTTCAGTTGGTTTTTCTCACCCTGTTATGTTTGCACTGCCCAAAGAAATTAAAGCTTCTGCAGAACAGTTAAAAGGACAGAACCCCATTATTACACTTAACAGTGCCGATAAGCAATTGATTGGTCAGGTAGCGGCTAAACTCAGAAGCGTTAGAAAACCTGAACCTTATAAAGGAAAAGGTATTAAGTATACAGATGAAGTACTTCGTCGTAAGGCAGGTAAAACTGCTGCTGCGGCCGGTGCTGCAAAATAAATTAAATAAAATAGTTACGGCATAAACCGTGATGTAAAACAAAAAGAAAATGAAAAGCAGTGATTTAAAAAGAAAGAAGATTCATCGCAGAATCAGAAGAAATTTGAGTGGCTCAAAACAGCGCCCCCGTCTTTCTGTTTACAGAAGCAACAAAGATATCTATGTTCAAATAGTTGACGATGAACAAGGGCATACCTTACTTTCACACACATCCAGGTTGATGAAAGAATTGAAAGGAACAAAGATTGAAAGATCAAAGGAAGTAGGAAAAGCAATTGCAAAAATGGCAATTGAAAATGGTATTAGC
>JAJAYG010000471.1 GCA_026786335.1 Chitinophagales bacterium
AAATAGCAGTGCCTGCAGCATCAGCACGGTCGCTGGTAAAGGCGACGGAATTCTTCTCAGAAAAAACTGGCGCATAATCAAATGCATTGGAGTTAAGTGCACTCACATTTTCAATCGTAAATTTTGCAGCATCTTTTTTCCATTCAATTGCCTGGTTGCATGCTTCCAGTTCATCTTTTGCTTCTTCATCAAAAGGGTTTTCTTTTAGGTAAGAAGTAAAAGTTTTAACTGCCTCCTCATATTTTTCATTGGCCTTTTGCATAGAAGCATACATAAACTTTGCCTTTTGATCTTCATTGAATTCATTCGATTTGCGATACCATTCTTCTGCAGGAATTGTTTGCCCGCTTAAGCGATAGCAATCTGCAATCATAAATGCTTTCTTCGAACGAAGGTTTGGGTCTTGTTCTTTGTTCAATTCAGTTTGTAAAAGGTCGGCTGCTTCAGTATATTTCTTTTCCTGAAAAAGCATGTCACCTGTTTTTGCCTGCTGCGTAATCAAACATGAAACACTGCAAACAGCAATGAAGGCGAATAGGATTGTGAACTGAAAATATTTTTTCATCTCTGTTTTCTTCAT
The DNA here is from genome assembly GCA_026786335.1 of Chitinophagales bacterium. Lineage (GTDB taxonomy): Bacteria > Bacteroidota > Bacteroidia > Chitinophagales > UBA10324 > JAJAYG01. Next base: position 581 of record JAJAYG010000471.1, read on the forward strand.
CAGCAAATCTAATTCAAAGTGATGAGGAGCAAACTACTTTACAGAAAGAGAAGTTTAAATTAGGTTGAGCCAATGGAGGCACCGGGCAAAATGTTTTTATTTAATTGAACCAATTTGAATGCGTATTGCTTATAGAGAGGGTATAAAAAAGAATTATGAATTCAAAAGCAATTTTCTCAGTCGGCGCTGTTATTATTTTAATGTTTTGTTCGTTTGGTTTTTTATGGAAAGGAAATGAAAAGCAAGTGCCCTCAAAAGTGAATGCAACAGAAACAGGCATTGCAGTAATTGAGTTGTTTACTTCCGAAGGTTGTTCGAGCTGCCCGCCTGCCGATGAGTTACTCAAAGATTTAAAAGCAGTTTATGCAGGTAAAAATGTTTTTGTACTTGCATTTCATGTAGACTACTGGAACTATTTGGGTTGGAAGGATCGGTACGGTGATGCAACCTATTCAAAACGGCAACAGGATTATGCCAGGCAGTTAAATGCCGAAGTTTACACACCGCAGATGATTGTAAATGGTGAAAAAGAATTTGTAGGCAGCAACAAATCGGTTGCAGAGCTTTCCATTAGCCGGGCACTCAATGGAGTTTCAAAAAATACAATCCGTTTCGAAAATAGTTATGAGCCGGAATCAGGAATTCTTAAATTAACATACCATCTATCAGGTGTTTTAGAAAACCAATTGCTTAACATTGCAATTGTCGAAAATGAAACTTCAAGCAGCGTTTCAAGAGGAGAGAATTCGGGAAAAAAATTGCATCATGTGAATGTTGTAAGAACTTTTACAACGGTAAATGCAAAATCAACTGATGAGGTTGGAATAAAATTTCCGGTTGATCTCGATTATAAAAATGCAGGTATTATCTGCTACACTCAGCAAAAAAATTCTTTGCAAATCAATGGCGTTGTTGCTGGCCAGGTTACTATTAAAAATTAAATTAAGTACGGCGCAGGAATCAGTAATTTTTTTTACTCCAGTTTCTTAATCAACTTTTATAATTTGTGAAGGGAATATGGACCGAAGAAATTTTATAAAATCAGTTCCACTTGCAGCCATGGCAATCAAGCTATCTGATTTTGGTGAACAGTATAACGAAAAAATTCTTCCGCTCGGTGATGATGTTTCGGGAGAGTTGATGCCCGCACTTTTTGTAGGTCACGGCAACCCGATGAATGCAATTGAAGAAAATGAATTCAGCAAAGAGTGGGAGGTAATTGGCAAATCGTTACCTACTCCAAAAGCAATTCTGTGTGTGTCGGCGCACTGGCAAACACATGGAACAAAAGTTTGTGCGGTGGAGCAACCCGAAACCATTCATGACTTCGGCGGATTTCCTCAGGAACTTTTTGATGTGCAATATGCCGCCAAAGGTTCACCCGATTTTGCAAAACAAACACAACAGGCAATTACAAAAACAAATGCAACACTGGATTATGAGTGGGGATTAGATCATGGTTGCTGGAGCGTGCTGCGCAAGATGTATCCTGCTGCGCAAATTCCAACCTTTCAGTTGAGTTTAGATTATGATGCAAAGCCACAGGAACATTACGATGTTGCGCAACAGCTAAAAGAATTTCGCAGCAAGGGAATTTTAATTATAGGCAGCGGAAATATTGTACACAACCTCGGCAGAATGCAATGGAAAGATGAAGCTTATGACTGGGCAATTGAGTTTGATGAAAAAATAAAATCACTGATAGAAAAAGGCGATCACCAATCTGTTATCAATTATAAAAATTTAGGAAGGGCTGCTGAACTTTCAATTCCAACCAATGAACATTACCTGCCTTTGCTTTATACTTTAGGTGTGCAGGATAAAAAAGATTCGCTCAGTTTCTTTAATGAGAAAGCAACCATGGGTTCCATCTCCATGCGCGGAGTAAAATTTAGTTGAAGTAGAAAATTTATTCAGGAAATGAAAATTTATTTTTATGCTGCATACAAATCCAATTTCATTCACGAACTTTGTTTCATCAAACACTAAAAACAAACCCAATGATTTTTCGCCGGTTTTATTCTGAAGTAGGAAAGCTGATGTATTCTATTGCATGTGTTGACGGAACTGTGAATAAAAAGGAATATGAAAAGCTGCGTGATATTGTAAAAATGAAATTGGTACCTGAAGAAAGCAACACCGATCAGTTCGGGACCGATGCGGCATACTATGCCGAAATAGAATTTGATATTCTCATGGATCAAATGCCTAACGCCATGAATTGCTTTAACTCATTTCTTAATTATGTTGAAGAACATAAAACAGCTTTTGACAAACACCATCGTGAAATGATTATGGAAATGGTAAAAGATATTGCAGGCGTTTATCATGGAACAAATAAGAAGGAAACTGAACTGATAAAAACACTGAAGAAAAAAATGGATGAAATTTTTGGGTAATTCCTGATGATAAATGAAAATGAAAAAGCCGCTGAGATTATTCAGCGGCTTTTTTTTATTGTACTCTTTGTTTTTGTGTTTAACACATCAAATAAAGATTGTGCATTTGTAATTGTTGCTGTTACAATCAAGCAACTTGTGAGTAGCAATGCAGTTATTTTCATTTGATTAATTTTTAAGACTGTGAAATTTTTATTCGATGATAATTTTTTTGACAATTGTTTCTTCCTTTATTCCGCCTTGTTGTTGAGCAAGTTTCAATTGTAATAAGTAAATACCTGCAATAAGATTTTCTCTATTCAATAAAATTTGTTGTTTACCGTTTTGCAATTCCTTTTTAAGAAGTGTTCTTATTTTCTTACCGCTTGATTCAAATTGATCAATACTTACCTTAGAATAGTTATACAACGAAAAAGAAATTACTGCAGAAGTAGTTAATGGATTTGGAAAAACAGAGAGGGAAATATTCGTTGTTATTTCTTCAATGAAAGTAGAACTATCAGGGTTGTACTGCCAAAAATCTTTTTCCACTGTAGAATTATTTCCATCGAGACCTGTACCAACATATTGCTTACCACTAATCGCAAATCCTGCAAGAAACGCATTACCATTTCCTGGATAGTCGGTTTTCTTTGCCCACTGATCTGCTGTGGGATCATATTCCCATAAATCATTTATATATTCAATGCTTGAGTCAATACGACCAAGCCCGATATATGCGAAGCCGCCAATGGAAAAACCAAAGGCATTCCGCCTCGCTAAACCACCAAAATCTGCTCTCTGATTCCACAGGTTTAAACTTGGATCATACTCCCAGAAGTCTTTCTTTTTTATATTAAATTCTCCTTCACCCGTTCCAAGATAAGCTTTGCTTCCAATTGTGAACGAAGCTTGATTTTCTCTTCCACCTCCTGCAAAATCAGCTTTCTGTGTCCATCTATCGGTAACTGGATTATACTCCCATAAATCTTTATATGTGATGTAACCATCATCACCGCCGTCAATGTATTCCTTATTTTCCACTGAAAATGAAAACGCAAATACTCTAACATTTACAAAATCTGCTTTCTGCAACCATGTATTTAATTCAGCATCATATTCCCAAAAGTCGCTTTTATACTGGTTATTAGGTAGCCTACCTGTACCTATGTATCCCTTTTCCCAATTGAAAATCCTGCAGCAGCTTCTCTGCCTTTCCCGCCAAAGTCTGCTTTCTGTGTCCATGCATCTGATATAGGATCAAACTGCCATAATTCTTTTAAAAAAAAGTTGGTTCCACTTCCTGTTCCAACATATCCTTTGCCGTTGATTGAAAATCCTACTGCAGCAGCTACAATTCCATTACCTCCATGATCTGCTTTTTGAATCCAACTATCAGCATAGCAAAAGATATTAGTTGCAACAAGAAAGGCAATAACAATTAGCTTTTTTTTCATGATTAATAATTTAATCTTTTTGCAAAACAAGTTGTCAGATATGTGTTATCTTCTACTATTGTAACAAGAATAGTGATTGTAAAAGAGAATGTTACTTTCATAACGTAATAATTTTTTTTGCTCAATTAAAAATGCACTTTGTTTTACAAGTTGCATCTCAAATAACAAAAAAAAATTAATTTTTAAAAGCACCACACGATGTTCTCTATCTCATAAAAAGAATCTCTCTGTATTTAGGAAGTGGCCACATTTTATCGTCCACAATCAACTCCAATTTATCGGCGTGGTAGCGAATTTCTTCGAAGATGGGTTTTACTTTATCGCAGTATGCAATTGCTTTCTCACGAGCGTCTTCAATGTTGTTAGCAGATTTGCGTTCTTCTGTCATAGCTTCAACTTTATCGCTGATCACATTTATGTGCTCACTTATTTCTGCAACAATTTTCTTTTGAGCAGCAGAAAGTGAAGCGTTAAGTCCTGCTTCTTTAATTCCACTAATGTTTTTTATCAATTCATTTTGGTATTGAATAGCAGCCGGCACAATTTGACTCATTGCCAATTCTCCAATCATTCTGCCTTCAATCTGAATCTTTTTCATGTACTTTTCTAATTCAATTTCGTGGCGTGCATGTACTTCTTCACTCGTGAATACATTATTGCGAACGAAAATGTCAACGTTCTCTTTGTCGAGCATTAAATCCAGCGCACGCGGTGTGTCTTTAATATTTTTTAATCCGCGTTTTGCAGCTTCAGCTTTCCACTCATCACTATAGTTATTTCCTTCGAAACAAATTTTCTTTGAAGCCGTGATATAATGCTTAAGCACTTCCATAATTGCAACCTCGCGATTTTTTCCACCATCAATGAGTGCATCAACTTCAATCTTAAATTTCTTAAGTGTATCAGCAACAATAGTGTTGAGCACAGTCATAGTTGCCGAAGTATTTTGTGATGAACCTACGGCGCGCACTTCAAATTTATTTCCTGTAAAAGCAAATGGTGAAGTGCGGTTGCGATCAGTGTTGTCTTTCATTAAAGCAGGAATCTTATTGTGAATATCAATTCGCAAAGCAGCTTCACTCTCTTCGGTGAATTTTCCTTCCTTCACTTTTGATTCAATTTCATTGAGCACCTCAGTCATGTAACTTCCAATAAATACACTGATGATTGCAGGTGGTGCTTCATTGGCACCCAAGCGATGTTCATTTCCCGAAGTAGCAATGGAAGCACGAATTAAATCTGCATGATCATTAACCGCTTTAACTACATTGATAAAGAAAGTTAAGAATTGAAGATTTGTTTTCGGCGTTTTTCCAGGACTCAATAAATTTTTTCCTGTATCAGTAGCCAAACTCCAGTTGCAATGTTTACCGCTACCGTTAATTCCTGCAAATGGTTTTTCATGAAACAACACTCTTAATTTATGTCGGCGAGCCACGCGTTCCATTACATCCATTAGTAATTGATTGTGATCAACGGCCACATTTACCTCTTCAAAATAAGGTGCGCACTCAAATTGCGATGGAGCAACTTCATTATGTCGTGTTTTAATTGGAACTCCAAGACGAAAACATTCTGTTTCAAAATCGAGCATGTAGGCATAAACTCTTTCAGGAATACTGCCGAAGTAGTGATCTTCTAATTGTTGACCTTTTGCTGGTGTGGCACCAAACAAAGTGCGACCGCTGAATACCAAATCGGGGCGGGCATCATGCAAGGCTTCATCAACTACAAAATATTCTTGTTCCCAGCCAAGAGTTGGTGTAACCTTGGTAACATTTTTATCGAAGTAATTGCAAACTGCAATGGCAGCTTCTTCAACAGCATGCAACGATTTTAAAAGCGGTGCTTTGTAATCCAGTGCTTCACCATTGTATGAAATAAAAACAGTTGGAATGCATAAAGTTTTTCCGTTCCCAACTTCCATAATAAAAGCCGGCGACGATGGATCCCATGCAGAATAACCGCGGGCTTCGAATGTGTTTCTTAATCCTCCGCTTGGAAAACTCGATGCATCCGGTTCTTGTTGCACCAACATGTTGCTGTCGAATATTTCAATGCCTTTTCCGTTTCCTGTAATTTGAAAAAAGGCATCATGCTTTTCGGCGGTAGTTCCGGTTAGAGGTTGAAACCAATGGGTGAAGTGTGTAGCACCTTTTGAAACAGCCCATGATTTCATTGCAGATGCAACCTGATCAGCAATTTTTCGGTCGATCTTGGTGCCTGTTTTTATAGCGGTCATTACACTATAATAAGCATCCTCGCTCAGGTAAGTTTTCATTGCATGTTCAGTAAAAACATTCTCAGCAAAAATATCTGAAACCTTGTGGGCTTCGTGTTTGGGTTCTGGCATTCTGGTTGTTTTAAATTTTTCAATTGAATGATGTCGAATGGTATTCATAGTTTTTTTTGGAGTTTTATTGTTTTAAAGAACTATTGTTTAAAATCTAACGGTGCAAAGATGTGATTGCTATTTAACAATAACAAGAAAATATTTTGCACATTGGTAAAAAAATGGAGATTGTAATCAAAATAATTGCAAAATATTTTTGAATTGTTTAAAAATTCAATAAATACGATAGAATAACATTGTATTTTTGAGCTTGTTAATTCATCTAATGAGAGCAGTTACTAACAAATAACTTATTAAAATGAAATGTTGGGAGTGAAGATATTCCTGATGTTACAGCAAGGATTAGTGCAGATTTATTTTGGAAGCTTTTTGGAGAGAATGGTAATTTTATTTTCATCAACCACAATCACCATTGAAATAAGAAGCAATAAAACGCCAATCATTTTATATCGGAATAGGGCGCCAAGAATAGGAATGGTAATTCCGGTTACAATAAAAATGGTGATGGAAAAGAAAAGGCAAAAGAAAAATAATGATGCCTGAGCTTGTGGCAGATTTTTTTCCGTTCGAAAAAACAAATGAAAGCCAGCATCATAATTAAAACGTTTTCGAATGAAGCCATCCACTCAAAAGGAGAATTAAGGTTGGTAATGCCCGGTTCTAATATGCAATTGCCTAAAGCATTTGGTATTGCAAGCAGAATGCTTTGTATGGAAGGAATTAAGCTTGGAATTTGAAGTGCATGATTGCCTTGCGGAATACTCAAGAATTCTCTTTGCTTTAAAACAATAATATTTAGAAAATCGAGATCGGGGAAAAATGAATTGAGATTAACAGCAATCCCAAAATAAACAGCAGCAATCAGCAAATATTTTATCAGCGGTTTTTTAGGGAATCTTAAATTAATGATTAACGCAGTTACGTATGGAATTAAAAGCAGCAGCCAAAAGATTCTTACCACCAACATGAGCCACAAACCAATTAGCAAGCCTATAATTGAAAATGATCTTTGAAGCAAGAGACTGCTTTTTTCGTTTTCATTTATTGAGAAGCTGCTGTTTAGTTTTTGAATAAAGAATAAGATAAAGCCAAGGGCAGCTAAAGCAACTCCGTCTTTATGAATTCCGGAACTAAAAAAAAGCACTGATGGGAAGAAAAAAATAATGGCCGCAATAAAATATTTTTTTGATGGAAGCATATTGTTAAAAAACCTGAAGAGGAATAGCAAGCCAACGAGTGTTATAAAATTATAAAACACAACATGTACATTATAATATCCGAAACTCAGCAAACGTGCAATTGCATGAAAGCGAATAATGAAATAGCTGCTCATATCATTCCAGTAACCGATGGCAAGTGCATATTCTTTGATATCGGGCGCAGGCGGGCGTTGGTTAATGCCGGATAAGAGTTTTATAAAGGAGACATAGTCGTGATCGGCAAGGCGGTCGGTAATAAATTTGCTTTCAACAAAATATTCCATGGTATCACCACCGCCATAATAAATGCGATGGACATAACCATAAAAAATTCCGGCAATAATTTTTATGATGAAAATGAAAACAATTTGGCTCGAAGCCAAAGAAGAATTGCTGAAGAATCTGGTTTTCAAAATGACGGCTGAAAACAAAACGATGTAAATTATCAAGAGAATGATTTCAGCGGTTGACATAAAAATTATTTGAAGACAAGATCTGAAATATCCGGCGTGGTTAATTTATAAGTAAATACTTTTTTGGGAATTGAAACTTAGTCACTGTTTGAAATTCATTACATCAATCTTCTCGTTGCAAAAAACAATTTCTCTCTCAAGGTTTGAGCAAATAATAATAAGCCTGTCGGCTGAAAATTCTTTCATCAATTTTAAATACCACTCAAACCCTTGCTGATCAAGATTGGTAGTTGGTTCATCCAGTAAAATAATTGGAACATCGGCCAATACGGCAAGTGAGATTTTTAATCGCTGCTTCATGCCTGAAGAAAAATTGCGAATCTGTTTATTGGCATCTTTATTAAGCATTGAAATCTGCAACACTTCTTCAATTGTAATTCCTTTCAAAAATAATTTGAATTGATTTTGGAACTGAATCATTTCTGTTGCCGTAAATTCCTCAATGAGTTCGAGATATGGAGCGGCAATGGTGAGGTAATTGAAAATTTTATCGTCATCAATTTGCTTTTCATTATGGTAATAATCGATGCTGCCTGCTGATGTGGAAGTGCTGCCTGAAATTAGTTGAAGCAGTGTTGATTTTCCGCTTCCATTCGGCCCGAGTAAGGCATAGGAATTTCCTGAGGTGAAGGTGTAATTTATGTTCTTGAAAATCCACTCAAAATTAAATCGCTTGCCGGCATTGCTAATTATTATCTTCATACTTGCCGTTGGTGTACCCTTTCATTATTCCTCTTTCACTACTGCGAATGAAATCGAGAATTACATTGCGCTCGGGTGATGGATCAATTTCAATTTCAATAGCTGTAAGAGCTTTTGAAACATTGTGGTTCTTTACAAAAATAATTCTGTAAATATCTTCGATTCGATTAATGCTTTCTTCATTGAATCCTCTTCTTCTTAACCCAATAGAATTAACACCTACAAAACTTAGTGGCTCCTTGGCTGCTTTTACAAAAGGAGGAACATCTTTTCTCACAAGAGAACCGCCGCTGATAAATGCATGTTGCCCGATTTTTACAAATTGATGAACTGCTGTTACGCCGCCAAGTATAGCATAATCTTCTACTATGATGTGGCCCGCAAGTGCTGAGTTATTTGCAATCACACAACTATTACCAATCACACAATCGTGTGCTATGTGAGCATAGGCCATTAGTAAACAATTACTGCCTACAATTGTATTGTGGCTCCAGGTTGTTCCTTTATTTACCGTAACACATTCACGAATAATGGTGTTATCTCCAATGGTTGCAAAAGTTGTTTCACCTTTATATTTTAGATCTTGTGGATCACCACTGATAACTGAGCCCGGAAAAATTTTAACTCCTTTTCCAATGCGGGCGCCATTCATTATGGTTACATTGGGACCAATCCAGCAACCGTCGCCAATTTCAACGTCTTCATAAATAGTAACAAAGGGGCTTATCTCAATCTGCTGACCGAGCTTGGCTTTGGGATGAACACTGGTTAAATTTAAAGACATCTGTTAGCAGGTTGCAAATTTAATTTTTGTTTTCAGTCTGTTCCTTTTCCTTTCAATTATCTTAAATCTTTTCTAACAATTTTTGCAACCAGATCTGCTTCTGTTGCAACTTTATTTCCAACGTAAACAGTTCCTCTCATTTCACACAGTCCTCTGCGTATTGGGCTTATCAATTCCAGTCGCATCACCATTGTATCACCCGGAACTACTTTATTTTTAAACTTAGCATTGTCAATTTTTAAAAAATAAGTATCCCAGTTTTCAGGGTCATTCACAGTGTGCAAAACCAAAAGACCTCCTGTTTGTGCCATGGCTTCAATTTGAAGAACGCCGGGCATAACAGGGTTTCCCGGAAAATGACCTTGAAAAAAGTTTTCATTAAAAGTTACATTCTTTACACCAACAACATAGTTCTCTCCAAGTTCAATTATTTTATCTACCAAAAGAAAAGGATATTTATGCGGCAAGGCACGCTCAATCATTTTAATATCCATTACTGGTGGAACACTTGGATCATAGAATGGAACGTCTTTCATGGCTTTTGATTCCTTTATATGTGCTTTAATTTTTTTTGCAAATTCTATGTTAGCTGCATGCCCTGGTTTCGATGCAAATATTTTTGCTTTTATCGGCATCCCTATTAACGCAAGATCACCAAC
>JAJAYG010000472.1 GCA_026786335.1 Chitinophagales bacterium
AACTATGGCAAGTCCTAAACCTGTGCCTCCATATAAACTTAAAGTGACGGTGTGTGCTTGTTCAAAAATTTCAAAAATAGCTGCAATTTTATTTTGCGGAATTCCAATGCCTGTATCGGTAACATTAAATTCAAGTGTTACTTTTTCTTTATCTTCTTTTAGTAAATTAACGCTTACAGTTATTTTGCCTTTTGCAGTAAACTTTATTGCATTGCTCAAAAGGTTAATAAGAATTTGATGCAGGCGAGCCGAATCACCCAATAATATTTCAGGAATATGGGAATCAAATTCCCTTACCAATTCTAATTTTTTATCCTGAACCTTTGTTTCAAACAAATGAAGAATTGTAGATAGTGAATCTGACATTTTAAAAGGCGAGTTTATAAATATCATTTTACCTGCATCTACCTTTGCTAAATCAAGTATGTCGTTAATAAGAACGATTAAAGTATTTCCGCTTGATTTTATGGCTTCTAAAAATTCTTTCTGTTTTACATTCAAATCTGTTTTCATCAGCACTTTTGTAAAACCAATAATCGCATTCATAGGAGTGCGAATTTCATGACTCATGTTAGATAAAAATTGTTGCTTTGATTGCATTGCAGTTTCAGCTTTGGCTTTTTCATCTTCTGCAATTAGCGTTGCCATTTCGGCAAACACTTTTGCCTCCATTAATTCTTCAGAAAATGTTTTTAATTTTTTTTCTGCTGCTTTGCGATGGGTAATGTCGACAAACACGCTCATTATTTCATCTTTGTTAATGATTGCCCTCGCTTTAATTACTGAAATTCTTTTTCCATCGGTTCGCATAATTTCTTTTTCATAAGGTGGAGAAACTTTCATGCTTTTAGCTTTCTCAATTGCCAGGTGGTCGTTTACATGATATTCTGGAGGTGTGTATTTCAGCCAATTTATTTTACCTTCTTTGAGGTCTTGTTGTGTGAAACCAAGCATGTTGAGATAGGCATCATTGGCTTCAAAAATAGTTGCGCTATCAAGGTGGGTGAAGCATACAGCAACTACATTTGATTCAACAAAAGCTCGTGAACGGGCTTCGCTATCTTTTATTTTTTTCTCCGCTGCTTTTTGTTCGGTAATATCAATGCTTATACCGGTAAGTGTATGCGCTGCGCCCAATTCATCATATTGATATTGCCCTGTTGATTTCACCCACACAATAGCCCCGTCATTTGCACGGGCAATTCGGTAATCAGCTTCATAAATGATATGATTAACCTTTGATTCTTCTATTTTTTTAAAAGTTGATTCTTTATCCTCCGCCAAAATCAATTTATGCCAGTCTTCATAAGTCAGGTCTTCACGATGCTCGTTATATCCCCACATTTTTTTATGGATGTTAGACCACTCCAATTTCGTTGAATCAATGTCTAAAGACCAAATGCCAAGGTTGGCTGAATCAGTTGCAAGTTTGAAATGGCTTGCTAATTTTTTTTGTTCCTCAATGCTTTCTTGAATTTGTTTTTCTGAATGCACCCTGTCAGTAATATCTTCCATTGCAAGAAGTATCAACTGTTCAGCTTTTTTTTCATTTACAACCTGCCGTGCATTTATTAGGATAATGCGCTCACCCTTATCCGGCAAACGGAGTTTAATTTCAAAATCTTCTATGCGGTTTTTTTGGGGAAGAATTTTTTCGAGCAATGAGCGAAGCAAAGTATCATCGAACTGATGATTTTGTAATTCGTAAAATAATTTGTCTTCGGTTTCATTTTCTTCTACATTAAATTTTTTGTAGAAGGAAGCGTTAGCGGTTTTTACACGCAATGCTCTGTCAAGAACCACAAGCGGTTCGCGCATGGTGGTAACAATGGCTTCGGAATAAAAACGGGATGCGTTGAGTTGTTCCTGCTTGTCGAGCAATTCCTGATTTACGATTAGGAGTTCTTCATTCGTTGATTGCAGTTCTTCTTTTGAAGTTTCTAATTCTTCGTTCAAACTCTGCATCTCTTCGTTACTGCTTTGCAATTCTTCGTTGGCACTTTGCAGTTCTTCATTGCCGGCTTCCATGTCTTCGGTGATGGAGCGCATGTCCTCCCGGGTTTGCGAAAGTTCTTTTTCTAATTGTTCATTTCGCTGTTGCGTTTCAGCTGTTTTTATTTTTCCTGATGAAGATATTATTTCTCCCGCCTCAAGCGTCATTGTTTTTTTCTCAAAGCGGATTAAGAAGTGCGGCTCAATGATATCGGTGAGCGGAATTATTTCTATTGTAACCAATAATTGTTTTCCCTGCCCTATTTCATCATTCCGGCGGCCGTGTTCCCTAACAGGAATGTTTTCTTTAGTAACTGTTTCCTGTTCCTTCGCGGCTTTGTGAATGGCGTTGCGTAATTCAAACGCTAAACCTTCGCGCGCCATTTTGATAAGGTTGTGAGTGGGCTTGCCTTGCGGTGGCTGAAGAAAAGGCATTACGTCACCGTGAATATGAACAATGTCCATTTGTTCATTCACAATCACGCTTGCAGGCGATTTTAAAATCATTATTGCCTCTCCACTTTTTCTAAAATCGGTTTGGGTGGCTTCTGCTTTAATAACCTTTTTGCCTGCCGTGCCTGCATTCATGTCTTTTGTTGTCAATGCTTCTTCCCTTTGTTCTGTTACTACATGCATGAACCGGCCAGGCGCGGGCTTGCGTGAATAAATTTTATCGTGCTTAGAAAACTGTGTAAACAAATCGGATGATGCGCCTGTGGTTTCAGATTTTCCGAGGAGAAGAAAGCCGTTTTCTTTGAGCGCATAATGAAAAGTGGTGAATGCTTTTTTCTGTAAAAAAGTATCCAAGTAGATAAGCACGTTGCGGCAACTTATTAAATCCAATTTTGCAAATGGCGGATCTTTCAAAAAATTGTGCGGGGTAAACACACACATATCGCGAATGAGTTTGTTTACTTCGTAACCGCCATTATTTTTTACGAAATAATTATTGAGTTGAGATGCAGAAATATTTGCTACTTCGGCTTTGGTGTAAATTGCCGCTCGTGCTTTCTTGATTGCTTTTTCTGAAATATCGGAAGCGAAGATTTGAATTTTTGTGGTGGATAATTTTTCTCCCAGAAATTCGTGCAGGCAGATGGCGATTGTAAATGCTTCTTCGCCTGTGGAGCATCCCGCAATCCAAACGCGAATGGGTTCATCGGCAGATTTATTTTTGAACAACAGGGGAAAAACTGTGTCGCATAAAGTTTGAAAAGTTTTAGGGTCGCGGAAAAAAGAAGTTACAGGAATAAGCACATCCTGAAAG
>JAJAYG010000473.1 GCA_026786335.1 Chitinophagales bacterium
AACCTGAAGGGATCACAAATATTTTACAGTGATCGCTATCATCACCCGGCACAGTAAAATGTTGTTGCATGGTGAGAATGGTATCAGGATCACCAATAAAAGATTCATTCGCATAAACAGGTCCGGGCGGAGCGTTATTTGGATTTCCTGATGGCATCCCGCGATCAACCCAATCATTGATTTTGGTTATTTCATCAGCAGTTAAAAATGGCTCGTGTAAAAAATGATGGTAAGCAGTATCGGGAGGCCATGAAGCGTGATTGCCTATGTTTATTGTTAATTGCATCAAAAAACCATTGTCAATAACATCTTCATAATAATAAATTGAATGGTCCCGATTCGCAGGGGCGATGACACTGAGAACATTTCTCATAGATGATTGGTGCAATGTCTTCGTAATACAGTGGTATTTGTGATTGTAATTTTTCAGTTCCCAATAAAAACATTATTGCGATAAATGCTTTTTGAAATGAAGGGTAAATCTTAGTACCCATTGCGATATTATTTTTCAGAAAGGTAAATGAAATTTTATTTCGCAGGATATGAATGAGATTTTTTGGAGTCAGTTTCATGCGCCAGCCACCCCTCTCCTTTTTTCGGAGAGGGGCAGGGGTGAGGATGTGAAAAATATTTTGTGGAAATAAAAAAGTCCGATGAAAAAATCACCGGACTTTTCGTCGGGGTGAGTGGACTCGAACCACCGGCCCCCAGCACCCCATGCTGGTGCGCTAGCCAACTGCGCCACACCCCGAATTAATTTTTTTGACTCTCTAATTTATTTCGGCAAATGTAATTTGAAAATTCAAACATTGATTTGCAGTGTTCATCGAAATTTTTTTCATGCAATTTTCTATCACCTAAATTTGTGCGCGCTTCAAAACTTTAGCAGCGATACATCGTCAATAAAATCATGAAATATTTTTTATCATTTTTTCTGCTTCTTTTCATTTCCCACAATCTCTTTGCGCAATTCCCATCTCCTTCAAAAGGCGGCGGAGGGTTCAACCCAAACCAATTTAATGTTGGGCATTTCTATGGAAGAATATTGGAAGAAAAAACAGGAAAGGGAATTGAGTTTGCTACCATTCAATTGTTTCAAAATCGTATTGACTCGGTAAGTAAAAATATGAAACGCACTTTGGTTACCGGCGCGCTCACCGCAGCCAATGGCGATTTCAGTATGGAGAACCTTGCAGTGATTGGTGAATATGAAATGGTAATTACTGCTATCGGTTTTGATTCTGCAATGAGGAAAATTTCATTCGACATCAACATGAGCGCAATACAACAAGGCAACTGGCAGAAGGCATTGGGTGGCGTTGACAAAGATTTGGGAAACATCAAACTCAAAACTTTTGCAACAGAATTAGGTGAAGTAGTAGTAACTGCCGAAGACCCGATTTATAAATTAGAGCTCGATAAAAAAGTTTATTCAGTTGATAAAGATCCTTCGAATGCAGGCGGCACTGCGGAAGATGTGTTAAAGAAAGTACCTTCAGTAAATGTTGATTTGGATGGAAACGTTACGCTGCGAAATGCATCGCCAACCATTTTTGTTGATGGAAGACCCACTACACTTACTATTGATCAAATACCTTCTGACGCCATTTACAAGATTGAGGTGATCACCAATCCTTCGGCAAAGTATGATGCATCGGGCGGGCAGTCGGGCATCATCAATATTGTGATGAAAAAAAATCGCCGCTTTGGTTACAATGGAAACCTGAGAGCGGGAATTGATAAACGAGGCAAGTTGAATTTTGGTGGTGATATTAATGTGCGGCAGGGAAAAGTGAATGTGTTTGGTATGGCAAATTTTGCACAGCGCAAATCCATCAGTTACAACAGTACTGACCGTTATAATTTATATGGCGAACCGCTCACTAATATTTTTCAGGTTGATACACTTACAACAAACGGCCACTTTGGATTTGGAAGTTTGGGATTCGATTATTTATTAAACAACAGAAATACTTTTACGCTCAGTGGCACTTACGTGAATGGAAAATTTAATTCTCTCGACGATATCTATCTAACCACTGATACTTTGCTTGATGCAGGAACAGTTAGCAGCTATGCAATTCGTGCATCGAACAACGATCGCAGTTTTAATAATTTAGGAAGTGCATTGCAATTCAAACATTTGTTTCCAAAAGACGGGCACGACCTCACTGCTGATATTAATTTTAATCAAAGTACTTTCAGTAATAATGGTGTGTATACTACACAGTACTATGACGAAAATTATTTTCCATTAGGGAATGAAGAATTGCAAAAACAAAATGGCAGCGGCACCAATCGTTTTATCACACTTCAAAGCGATTATAAAAATCCCATCTCAGATAAAATGAAAATAGAAGGCGGTGTTCGTGCAGCGCTACGGCATTTTGAATCGGTAAATAATGTTTACGTTTTTGAAGATACAGTGAATGATTATGTTGAAGTGCCCGACCTTAATAATTATACTTACAACGATCAGGTGTATGCAGCGTATTCAACCTTTACCAATGAGATAAAAAAATTTAAATACCAAATAGGATTGCGCGCAGAGAGTTCATTCTACCAGGGAAAATTAACTGACATTGATTCAACGTTCAACGTAAATTATCCGATCAGTTTGTTTCCAACAGTATTTGTAACCTATCCGCTAACAGATAAAAGCGACCTTGAATTGAATTACACCAGAAAGATTGATCGCCCGAGTTTCTTTCAGCTAAATCCATTTACCGATTATTCCGATTCGTTGAATTTGTCGAGAGGGAATCCAAATCTTAAACCACAGTTCACGAACACCATAGAATTTTCTTACGCTAAAAATTTCAACCGAAATAATAATTTTCTTGCATCTGCTTATTACAAAAACACCAATGACCTCATCACCAGATATCAGGAGTTAGTTTACGATACGGTTTTAGAAAGTGATGTAATTATTAATACCTATGTAAATGCAAACTCAAGTTATTTATATGGATTGGAATTTACTTCAACCAACACCATCAAGAAAAAATTAACGCTTTCAACCAATGTAAATTTTTACTACTCATACATTAACGGAAGCAACATTGAAGCAGGGCTTACCAACTCACAATTCAGTTGGTTTGGTAAAATGAATATCACTTACAAACTGCTGAAGAATTTAACAGTGCAATTATCAGCCGACTATCAATCCAAAACTTCATTGCCGCAAGGCAGTGGCGGAGGCGGTGGCGGAAGAGGTTATGGAA
>JAJAYG010000474.1 GCA_026786335.1 Chitinophagales bacterium
TTCATGAGTAGGCGAAGGTCCATCGGGGAATACGTGTCCGAGATGTCCACCGCAATTACTGCACACCACTTCATCACGGCTCATTCCATAACTGTTATCGGTTGCAACAACAACCGCTTTGTCGTTTGCAGGTTGCCAGAAACTTGGCCATCCTGTTCCCGATTCAAACTTGGTATCGCTGTTGAATAATAGTTGATGGCATGCGGCGCAATAATAATTTCCTTTCTCATGATTATCATTATATGCGCCCGTAAATGCACGCTCAGTTCCCTTCTCACGCAGAATATTGTACTGCTCGGGGGTTAAAACTTTTTTCCATTCTTCATCTGTTTTCATATCCGGAAATTTTTGTGGTGATTGATTTTGTGTAGTTGATTGCGTCGTAGTTTTTGTTTGTGATTGCGCACAAGCACTTAATGAAAAGATGCCAATCAGCATTGCTGCAAAAATTTGATTTTTCATTTTTTAGATTTTGTTTGATTCAATTTACGATACAACAACATTAATTGGTTTGGGTTCAGTAAATAAAAAAAATGATTTACTGAAAAGCAGGGTCGCTGAATCTTGCATCGTGCAGAAAATCATCATCGGTAAGTGTATTCAAAAAAATAATGAGGTCGGTTTTTTGTTGGACTGAAAACTGAAATCCTCCGATTGGTAAGGTTGAATCAACAGTGGTTGATGAAACAATCCCATTTGAATAATGATCCACCACTTCTTCCAAAGTATTAAATCTTCCATCATGCATATAAGGAAGTGTAACAGCAATATTTCTTAATGAAGGAATTTTAAACTTACCTGCATCCTCAGCAAGCTGCGTAATTTTTTGCCGGCCCGAATCTGAAAAGATCGAATCCAATCCGTTGTTAACAAAACCATTATTGGTAAGCAATGGCTCTGCATGGCAGCTCGCACATTTTTCTTTGAAAATATTTAATCCGCTTAATTCAGAACTGTTGAATGCATCCGGTTTTCCCTGCAGGTAATCATCATACCTTGTATTGTTAGAAGACATGGCTCCCATAAATTGTGCGAGTGACTTTAATAATTTCTGACTGTCGATGGAATCAACACCAAAAGCAAGTTTTACTTTATCAATATATTTTTTCTGTCGGTTGAGTTTCATTAAAACATTCTCCAGTGTTTCACCCATCTCTATAGGATTGGTGATGGGGTTAATGGGTTGTATCTCTAAATTATTTACTCCACCATCCCACATAAAATTTGTTTTCCAAATCAGGTTGTACAAAGCAGGCGTATTTCTTTTCCCAAATAAACTATTGATGCCGTGGCTGGTGGGGTGATCGAAATTGGAGAATGCAGCAAACTGTTGATGGCACGTTGCACAACTCACGGTGCTGTCGAGTGAAAGCACAGGATCGTAAAACAACATTCTGCCTAACTCAAAACCATCTTGCGTAAATGTGTTGTTATCAAAAGTGTAAACCGGAGAAGGAAAATAAGAGGGCTGTTCAACTTCAATTGTTTGATCAACAGGTATTGCAGGATCTTTTTTGCAGCTAACAAAAAAAACAAGGGAAAAAATAAAAAGTGGAAATAAATTTCTTTTCATTTCAAAATAAAATCAGTTCTGAATTTTATCAAAAGCAAACATACCAGCATATTGATCAGCAAGCATCGAAGAAGTGGCACCTGCGCTACCAGAATTAGTGAGATCAACGATGCTGATAGTATTTGGTGTACTGAAAAATGAAGCAACATCAACATGAAGCAAAAGCTGCGGAATTTTTCCCTCTGCCACAGTTAATTTATTTCCATTGAATAAAACGGTAACCATTCTTTGCGCTGCATATTTTCCCGAGTACCCTCCTACATGATAAATAAAACTTCCTGCCTGATCACAATCGCCTTCCATTTTGAAAAAGATGTAACCTGAATTCCAATCCCAAAACATATCATTGAGTGGGTCGAGTGCGCCGGTTTGTGCGCCGCTAACATTTCTGGTGCTGTCAACACCAATCATAAAAGTTATGGATGTGTAATTTCCATCAGGCACATTGCTGATTGTTAACTCATCTGTATTTTCATCCTTTGCATCAATCAAATGATAACTTTCAGGTTCAACAAAAACGGTGTTGTCATCTTTGGTGAACTGTATGTTTGAAACATAATAACGCAACTTGGAAATTGTGAAAGTTTCTGCTGATGAATTGGTATATACAACAGAATTGAAAGTAAGATCAGATGCACCCACTACATGGTTGAATTCTATTTTTGCCATCCCCGGCACGGGAGCAATTTGTTCATCTTTTTTGCATGCTGAAAAAATAACAACCGTTAAAACAACTATCGAAATGTATTGCAACACTTTCATTTGAATCTACTTTTGAGATGGCAAATTTATACCTTTCAACCCCTAAAACATCAACAGCTAATTCTCTAAACCATTTTCAATGAACCATCTCGCTCATCTTTATTTATCCCGAACTTCTGAAAAGCTGATGGTTGGAAATTTTATTGCCGATGCTGTGAAAGGAAAAAAATTTCAGGAGTATGAAACTGAAATTTCTAAAGGCATTGTAATGCACCGTGCCATTGATACGTTTACTGATGCACATGTGTTGGTGAGCCACAGTAAAAGTTTTTTCAGAGCGAGGTATGGTTTGTATTCTCCGGTAATTATTGATTTGGTGTATGATCATTTTCTCGCTAAGAACTTTGGCAATTATTCAAATGAGCCGCTTAATATTTTTTGCGATCGCTGTTATAAAGTTTTTGAAAAATATTTTTCAGTGATGCCACCAAGAAACCAACATCTTTTTCCTTACATGCAAAAAGAAAACTGGTTGTTGAGTTATGCGCAAGTTGAAGGTATTAAAAAATCACTCACAGCAATAAGTCGCAGAATAAAAAACAATCCGGGAATTGAAAATGCCACCGAAGAGTTGCAATTACATTACGATGAATTGGAAAATGATTTTGAAAAATATTTTCCGCTGTTAATAAAACAAGTTGAACCGTTTGTGAAATAAGGGAGTTATTATTTCTGTTCCACCAAATCAGTATTCAAACCGCATTCAGTTTTCTTTAAGCCAAACCAACGGCCTTCACGTGCATCGGCATTCATGTCAATTCTTTTGGTGCAGGGTTCGCAGCCGATGCTGAAATATCCTTTTTCTTCGAGCGGGTGATGTGGTATTTTATTTTCTTTCAAATATTCAAAAATCATTTTAGGGTTCCATTCAAGCATGGGGTGAAAGCGAATGGTATTGAATGGCGCCGGTGATTCTGTTTTAAAATTTTTGCGCACATCACTTTGATCGGCCCTCACACCATTGATCCATACATCATACTCCGCAAGCACAGGTTCCATTGGCTGTGTTTTATTAAGAAAGCAACAGTAATCAGGGTCACTTGCAAACATCAATCTTCCATGTGCATCACGCTGCATAATCTTGGGAGTAAGTGGAGAAACATTTCGAACATCCAAACCAAAGAGTCCGGCGATCTCATCTTTGAATGCAACTGTTTCGGGAAAATGATAACCTGTATTAATGAAGAAGATAGGAATCGTTTTATCGATGCGGCTGATCATGTGCAGCAGCACCAATGAATGTGTTTGAAAAGAAGAAGAGCTAAAAACTTTTAGCCCAAGCCGCTTGTAACCGTTAAGTTTTTCTTTGATCTCTTCGAATTGCATTTTGTAAAAATAGTGTTAGTGAAATGAACAGCACACTACATAGAAATCAACTTTATTAAAACAAATTCAGATGATCATTTATCTTTGACATTCATTTCAGAAAAAAAAATCACCCTACTATGAAAAAACTCACCTTAACTTTCTTAGCAATCATCACTGCTTCACTTATATATGCACAAGGATTCGAATTCGGAATTCATGGCGCTTATTCCAGCACGTGGTTACTCAATCAAAACGTAAATGATCAGGGTGAAAACTTAAACCCGGTTTCAACATTTGCTCCTCTTTTCGGAATCAGCGCGAAATACACAGTTGCAAAATCAATTGGTATAATGGCTGAATTAAATTTAGCTTCTGTTGATCAAAAATATGATGGCAGTGTAACAGGAGTTAGCTATGCAGTAACCACCAAAACAAACTGGATCGATATTCCTGTTTTGATTGTGCTTCGCAGCACCGGCGGATTTTATTTTGAATTGGGTCCGCAATTTTCTTTTCTCTCAGGCGCACAGGAAACATTTACCAGTACACCACCCGACCCTATTTTTAATTACAGCGATAAAGATTTCAAAAATAATTTCAAAAATTCGCAGGTTGCAGGGGTGTTTGGTTTTGGTGGTGATATTCCCGTGAGTGATTACTTCCGAGTAGTTGCGGGGTTGCGTTTCACTTATGCATTAACCGATGCCATCAATAAGCTTTCAGAAACTGAATTAATCACTGAAGCACTAAATGGTGAATTAAGTCTTCCGGCTACATACGCCCATTTAGATCAACTGCAGAATTATCATTACGAAAGAACAACTATTCTAACAGGCGGCTTTCACCTCGGTGTTGTTTATGTTTTGAATGGA
This sequence comes from Chitinophagales bacterium, assembly GCA_026786335.1. Lineage (GTDB taxonomy): Bacteria > Bacteroidota > Bacteroidia > Chitinophagales > UBA10324 > JAJAYG01. The sequence continues at coordinate 4,516 of JAJAYG010000474.1, forward strand.
AAAGCAAAAGAAAATTAGCCTTTCATTTCCATTAGTTATTTTCGAGTAAAACTTCAAACTAATTTTTTGGGCTGCATACTAAAAGCACACCTTTCATGCGTTATTGCATTCATTTATTACCTGTTTCTCGTGAAAGGAATATTGTAAGTTGTAAACTCAAAATAATTATCTGAATTCTCTTAAAAAGGAATCACCCCGGCGGTTAAAAGTACTTGCTTGGCTGCCTGTAATTTTATTAATGCTCATTGCTGCATTGCTCAAAGTGCGATGGAATCACTTGTCAACTTACCTTATTGCAGGTGGTGATGGTCCCTACTATCCATTGCAGGTGCGCAGCATAATGGAAAATTTACATCTGGCCTTCCCCGATATGCCGTTGCTGTTTTTGCTCGATGCAGCAATTGCAAAAGCTCTTTCAATTTTTCAAATCGCTTCGCCCGATAATTGCGTTCTATTTGCAATCGTTTTTACAAATATTGTTTTACCGCCGTTGGCAGCCATACCTGTTTTCCTTTTAGTGAAGGAAATGAAACCTGAAGAAAAAAAAATTTTATTCCCTCAATATTTAATTGTTGCATTCGCAGTTCTCAATTTCACCACATTGATTTTATTCCCTAACAGCCAGCTCAATAAAAATGCTGTTGCAATGATTGGTGTTTTCTTCTTCCTGTATTATTTAATTCGCATTCTTAAACATGGGCTGAGAAAAGATTTTGTGTGGGCCGCAATTACTTTGGTTGCTTGTGCACTCACACATTTCGGTAGTTTTTCGATTCTGCTGCTCGTTACTTTTTTAGTTGCTGCAATTCATTTCCTTTCCAATCAAAATCGCTTTCATTTCAAGCAACTGAAAATTATTTTGCTGTTTTTAACAGCCGTATTAATCATGCTTGCATTAATTGCCACTTTAGATTTCGAAAGATTTCTCCGGCTTATTAAAATTCCGCTTAAAGTTTTTGAAGCTCCATTGCTACTATTCCTTTTGCACGATGAAAATCCTTACATGAATCCGTTGGCTATACTCACCATGGTTCCTGCAAACATTCTTGCCATCATTGGCTTAATTGTATTGCTAAAAAACCGAAGACAATTGCATTCGGTAAACAAAACAATTGGATTTACCATGGTGATTCTCACCTTCTTTTTTTCGTCACCGCTATTAGGCATTGAATGGGCGAGCAGATTATTTATGATGAGTTATGTGCCGCTCGCAATTCTTTACATCATCACCTTCAATATTGTTAAAAGCAAATTGATGAGAGTTATTCCGCTCGTATTATTTACGCTCATGATTTTTATTTACTTGTTTATGGGAATAACTTTTCCAACCGGACAGGTAATTACGGACGAAGCTTTTACAGAGTTCAAAACACTTGATGATGCAGTTGATTTTAACAGCGAAACACTTATTGCAGGAAGGCAAGATATTCGGCTACTCAACAGTTGGTTTTACAGAACAAAGAGCAGCGCAGATTATTTATTATCTCAAAAAGATTTTTATACTTATAAAGCTATTTATGTGGTGAAGCAAATTAAAGGAAGCAACTTACCATCGGGGAGATTCAGGGAAACAACAATACCTGCGGGAGCAATAAAAAAAATCGGTGGTGAATATTTTGAAGTTTATCAATTAGCAAATTCTGATGGATGGAATTTTGCAAATGGGAATTTTATTGTAGCAAGAGGACTTATTACTTCAGTTGAAAATAATTCCATTGTGATTCATAACACAAAAACTAATTACACAAGAACAGTTTGCCTTACAAAGAATACTCAAATTCATTTTATGCAAAATGAAAATCAACTTGCGAATGGAATTTATGTGGAAGTGAGCGGAAGCCGCAAGCCGTTTAGTTTAGCAGTTGATGGTGATGTAATTCAGGTGACAAAAATTCCTGATTGATCAATTGCAATTTTATTTTAAGAACTCCAACATGGTAAAAAAACTCCGGCGGAGTTTCTTTCAAAAAATAAATTAACTATTGCTGCTCAAACTTATTTGCAACTACTTTTAAAAACTCTTCATGGATTATTGAGTTGGTAGCAAGAATTTCTTTTCCAAAAATAAAATTATTTCCGCCGCTAAAATCTGTAACAGTGCCACCTGCCTCCTGCACAATCAATGCACCGCCGGCAATGTCCCACGCATTTAAATTGTATTCGAAGAATCCATCAAACCTTCCGCAGGCAACATAAGCCAGATCGATAGCTGCACTTCCTAATCTTCTTACGCCATGACTGTGATTGAATAAATATTTAAGAGCTGAAAAGAATTGTTCTTCCTGCGGAAATTCTTTGTAAGGAAATCCTGTTGCAGTTAATGCATTCAAAATTTTATTTGTCTTTGTTACGGTAATTTTTTTTCCATTGCAATAAGCACCACCATTTTTCCAGGCATAAAAACATTCATCGAGATTGACTTCATAAACAATTCCTATGAGCAACTCATCATCTTGCTGCAATGCAATGCTCACAGAAAATGCAGGTACACCATGAATAAAATTTGTAGTGCCATCTAAAGGATCAATGATCCACCTGAGTTTTTGATTTCCTTCATCAATAGTTTTTTCTTCGGTGAGAAAACCTGCATCAGGCAGAATTTTTTTCAACCCTGCTACAATCATTTTCTCGGCAGTTACATCAACATAAGAAACCAAATCGCGCTGGCCTTTATTGATCACTTCATCAGCAGAAAATTTTATTCTTTCATTGCCAATAAATTTTCCGGCCTCGCGGGCAACTTCATTGGCTTGTAAACAAATCTGTTCGTGGATCATTTTTAAACATTGAATTACACCTTTCAAAAATTCACTAATCTATTCCGCTCTATGTCAATGGTTGTAACACTGAGTTTATCGAAGTGTTTAGAAATGCTTCGATAAACTCAGCACGACAAGAA
>JAJAYG010000475.1 GCA_026786335.1 Chitinophagales bacterium
TAGTTCAACTCTGTAAAAGAAGTTGTTGAATCAGTTTTAATGTATTTGATTATTTGCGTGTCATCTCAGAATTATCATTTTAAAATTGATTCATTCAGTAATGATGCATGGGTGGTAAAACTTGATCTAAATGGAGCAACTGTTACCGGATGGACAAGCCAATGGAATACTCATGACCCTACCAATCCAAACAACGTTATAACTATTTATCCTGTAGGTAAATTTTACGGAAGTCGACAAGGCGTTTTTGCAAACCCAACTGACATTGGCGAGGACATTGCCAAAAATATTAAAGTAGATCATGATGGAAATTACGTTGTTGTTGGTCAGGCATGGAAAAGTGGTGATGATGTTCCTTCAGGTACTCAATATCCTCATGATGGAGATATTTGGGTATTTAAATTAGACCCGTCATCAGGTAACATCCTAACTGGTAAGAATGCAGTTTATGTTCAATCCGGTGTTCATCGCGGTAATGATTATGCAACTAGTGTTGTAGTTGACTGTAATAGCCCATACGATTATGTAATATCGTCATTTTGTAAATCGTGCGATCCTAATCCCTTATGGTATACTGGTCTTGGTCCTTGGCAACAAATGTGGCTATTAAAAATCCCTTCAGATTTTAGCAGTTATTCTGATGAACAGTATGGGTGGAATGCCAATGATTTTGATAAATGGGACTATGGTTCATTTAACATTACTCAACTCTTCGAGGGCACATTTGGAACATGCACATCAGGTGATGGATTTCTCTCACTTGGTGTACAGCATCCAACATCTTTAGTTGGTTGCTTTGGTAGTAATCATGATTTTTTAGCTGTGAAAACTAATAATTCATTAGTCAATTATTCAAATTTTAATACCCCCTGTACCAATGCGAAAAGAAAGAGTACTAATACGAATGCGGGCGTTGCTCACGGCGGGAGATATGGTGATACTGGACTTAGCGCTGTTCAAACATGCAATGGTTATATATTAGCGGGATTTAGTACTTCCAATTATAAGGATGATCCTAATCAAAAAACATTTTGTGACAACCTCCCTTACGATTGTGATGTATCATGCAACCATTATGATTGTGATGCAGACCCTCAAACTTCTGATATATGGATTGTGATGGTTGATGGCACCGATGGCAGCTACTTGTGGGATTAATCAATTGGTTCCGGTCCCGGAACCGGCACTTATGCTGATGATAAAGCGTACAGCATTAAACTAACACCTGACGGATCTTATATAATAGCAGGGAAGAGATGCGACTATCCTATCCATTTTGATGATGAATTTTATGTTGCCAAATTTGAACTCACTGCGGCTTGTGCTGCTCCAAGTAATTTAGCAGTTGCGACTACAGGTTATTGCGCAAACTTAAGTTGGGATATGAGCCCTTGCATACCACGCTATAAGTTAGAATATAAAAGACTGACTGCAGGTACATGGACAGTTGTGGATTATGCAACCAGTCCGGTTGTAGTTCATAATAATTCATCTATAGGTTTAAATGTATTTGAATGGAGAGTGACAGCTTATTGCTCACCTAATAATTCATCCGCGACTCCAGGATCTAATTTCTCAATCCCACATTGTACTCAGACCTTGTACAATTGCACTACCTGCCTACGACTTGCTGACGACGAGATTGAAAATTATTCTAACCTGCTTTCGGTTTATCCCAATCCAACAGATGGCTCGTTCAAGGTTTTATTTCAAACTCCCGATCAGTACAATGGCTCTTGCATTATTGAAATTCTTGATCAGGCGGGGAAAGCTATATCTTCTTCAACTTTACCAATAGAAAATGGATTATTAGACAAGCAAATGAAAATTAATCTTGCCTCCGGATTTTATTGGGTTAAGGTTATCGTTGATTTTAAGGTATTCCGAACGAAACTTATTTTACAAAAGGAATAATTTGTCTGAAATCAATTAAAATTTAGTCAAGTATGAAATCAGTTTTTTTATTTTTTGCATTGCTCCTCACAATTAGTATTACAGCTAATGCAGATTCATGGATTCCAAAAGCCGACTATGCGGGTCTTCCAAACGCCGGAGCAATAGCATTTTCAATTAACGATAAAGGATTTATTGGAACTGGCAATTGGTTAAAGGAATTTTGGGAATATGACCCAATGATTGATTCATGGACTCAAAAGGCAGATTTTGGAGGAGAAGGAAGAGTTTTAGCAGTAGGGTTTTCAATCGGAACCAAGGGCTATGTCGGAACTGGACAATTAGAAACTTATGACAATGTTAATGATTTTTGGGAATATGATCTTTTATCCAATACATGGGAACAGAAAGCAAATTATCCCGGGGGAAAAATTCAAGAGGGAGTTGGATTTTCCATCGGAAATAAAGGATATATTGGAACTGGTTATGAAGAGCAAACATATACGTTCTCAAAGGATTTCTGGGAATATGATCCGAATATAGATACATGGGCACAAAAAGCAGACTTTGCAGGTACTCCGAGAGGAGCGGCTATTGGATTCTCTATTGACGATATAGGTTACGTAGGAACTGGACGAGATTATACTCTTGCATGGAAAAATGACTTTTGGGAATATGATCCA